>JAAUTD010000364.1 GCA_012031845.1 Synechococcaceae cyanobacterium SM1_2_3 | reverse complement strand
ACACCCTTGGCGGTCAGCAACAAGTGACCCTCATCAACGAGTCCGGGCTGTACTCGCTGATTCTGGGAAGCCGGAAGCCCGAAGCCAAGCGGTTCAAGAAGTGGATCACCGCCGAAGTCATCCCCGCGATTCGCAAAACCGGGCGCTATGAAGCCAAGCCCACTGAATTGACCCGCGAACAAATCCTCATGATGGCGCTGGAATCAGAGCGGGAACGGGAACGACTGGCCAAGGAAGTGGAAGCCGCCCGGCCAATGGTTGAGTTTCACGAGGAAGTGAAGCAGGCCGAGGGCGAATTCACCGCAGACGAAGCCGCCGCCCTTCTGTTCAACGGCGCGGTATCCGGCCAGCAGTTACGCGCCTGGCTGAAACAGCAGGGTTGGCTGGACAGCCGACCCCGCATCAACCGCCCGACCCCATGGGCGATCCATCGCGGCTATCTGCGCTTGCGGCTGGACGTGGTGCATCGTCGCCTGTTTCAGGTTCCCGTCCTTACCGGCCACGGCATTGAGTTGTTGCGGCATCTCATGCGCACCGGTGAACTGTTCACCGCCGACATTCCCCGGCTGGTTCTCATGCAGGAGGCGCGGGGATGAGCATGGAATGGTTCCGCTGGTATCACGGCACGGTCAGCAATCCCAAACTCGCCCTCATCGCCAAAAAAGCCGGTCAGTTAAGGCCGGTCACTATCGCGGTCTGGGCGGCGCTGCTGGAACAAGCCAGCAAATCAGATATTCGGGGTGATGTTTCCAACTTTGACGTGGAAACCATCGCCGTTGCGCTGGACATCGAAGAAGAAGCCATTAAAGCCATCATCGCGGCCATGACCGCCAAAGGGATGATCGTTGACCAGCGGATCGCCAAGTGGGATGAGCGGCAGCCGCAGCGAGATGACGGAGCAGCAGATCGGGCGAAAGCATGGCGCGAGAAGCAAAAACATCAGCCTCAAACCGCGAACATACCGAACGAAACCGAACGCGACCGAACGCAACCGAACGCAAGCGAACGCGACCGAACGAAACCGAACGTTGCGAACGCATTAGAAGAAGAAGAAGAGAGAGATACAGATACAGATACAGACAAAGATGCAGATCAAGACTTGGTTTCAAAAAAGGAGGGAAGTGGAGAAAAAGAGCGTGAGAGTCGGGCGCAAGCGCCGACACGCGCTCGCAAGGCCAAATTTACGCTCCCGGTGGAATGGCTCCCTGAAGCCAGCACCTACGCCTTGCTGGCAAAGCAGGGCATCGCCCGCCCCTTCGCCGAAAGCTGCCTTGATGAGTTTCGCCTGTACTGGCAGGAAAACGGCGAACGCCGCGCCGGTTGGGAAGCCACCTACTTGAACAGCGTCAAGCGGTCATGGGAACGCCACGCCGCACAGTCAACGCATCGCCGCGAGAAGCCGAAGCCGCCATCCACACCCGAAGGCGCGAAGTTCGACGCCATCCTGCAAAACATCGGCACACAGCGGCCCGCCATCGAAGGAGCCTGCACCCATGAAATCCACTGACGAAACCGCGTTCACCGCCCTCATCGCCAGAACCTTTCGCTTCTACGACAAACAGCCGACCGGCGAGGACGTCGCCGACTGGTTTGACCTGCTGGCGGAGTTTGAGCTTGCGCAAATTGCGACCGCGTTTCAGCGCCATTTGGCCGATCCGAAGCACGGCAGCTATTTCCCCAAGCCCGCCGACATTTTCCGGCACTTGAACCGCGCCAGCGCCGATGACGGCAGGCCGGGAGCCGATGAGGCATGGGGAATGCTGGTCAGGCTGATTCAGGACGAGCGCGAAACCGGCGTGTTGACCGAGGAGATGCGAGCGGGCTGGACCGCCGGTCAGCCGATTCTCGACCTGGGCGACGAGGTGGGGGCGCGGCTGGCCTTCCGGGAGACCTACCACCGCGAAGTCGAGAGGGCGCGAAAAAATGGCCGTAGCGCCGCGATGGACGCCGACGCTAGGCACTGACCCTACTTTGCGGCAATCGCGGCCGAGAGAGGCCGTAGAGGCCCGCAGAATCGGAGTGGACACGGTACGCGCCCTGCTCCCCGGAGCGACGCCGCACCAGATCGCCCAAGTGGCCGGGTTGTTGGAGGGGCCGGACGCCAGTGAAGCCGAGACCGCGATTGCCGCAAGCCTGAGACAGATGGCGCAAATTCTTCACCACTGCAACCCCGAAGTTGCAGAGAAAGCCGCAAGGCGCACCGAGGCGCTGACCCAATTGCCGCCCGAACAACGGCCCCGCGCTTTGGCGGCGATGCTGCGAGCCGGTTTGGCTGAATCCGAACAGTGCCGCGCCGAACAGCGCCAGCAACAACGCGATGACGAAGCGGTGAAGAAGGCCGCAGTCCGCGATCTGCTGGATCGGCATCAGCGCGATAAAGACGCAGGGCAGGCGGCGGCATGAATAGCGAACAGTGGGGCTTATTGCCGCCCGCGAATGAGAGCGACAAAAGGGGCGGATGGATTCTGTCCGTGGACTTTCTGTGCAAAGTTCGCGACGCCGCCCGCGCTTACAACGAAAACGTCAGCATGGAACAGGTTGAAGCCGTTCTATTGGCAACCCGCGCCCATCGGCTGCTCATGGAATCCGAACAGAAGGAAACCGGCCATGAGTGAAGACCGAGCGGTTTATATCCCCTGCGCCAGCGGCGAACAGACCCAGACGGATTTTCTGATTCAGCGCCACGGCGATTTAGTCCAGATACTCGGACATCCCGACCTGCTGTTGACGCCCAAGGACGCACTCCAAGCGGCAACGGCATTGAAGCGGGTTGCAATGGCCGCGCTGGTGGATTCCATGCAGCAGGGCGAAGCGTTGGAGGTTCTGGACCATGCCTTTGAGCGGATGAACGATGCCGACGATGAACGCCTTCCCCGAATATGACCACGCCGTAGAAACCGTGCTGCATTGCCGCTGCACGGTCTGTCACCACTGGTGGCATTTGGACAATGCGCCCGCCGACAGAAGCTATTGGTGCCCGCATTGCGGGAAGCAGCTCGCACCGGCGCAATACTCGGAAGACAACGCCGCGCCGCGCCTTAATCACAAAACCGGAGCGATTGACCTATGAACAGCCGCATGAAAGCCAGCCTGTTGTTTCAAGCGCCCGAACCGCCGCAACGCGACCTATCCGCCAGTCTCGAAGACCGCGAACGCGGATCGCGGGTCGAATTTGCGAAATGGCGCGAAGCCCACCCGAACTTTACCCATAACGAACTGCTGGATAACTGGAAGCGGATCCGAGTGGCTTGGAACATCAGCAAGCCGGATAAAAAGAAGACGCGCAAATAGCCCGGAAGCGGCGATAGATTCACCAATAAAGCCGTGATGAAGAGGAAGGGGGTAGGGGGTAGGAGATGCCAGTAGGAATGCAGGAGAGCGAGCCTACGCGATAGGCAACGGGCCGGTACGCCTCTACGCCCACACAGACGCGCCTACGCGCATGAGAACACCTTGAGCCGAGCAGCGGAATTGCAAATCAACGCCTTACTGGACGCCGAGAAGATCGAGCGGCGGGCCGTTTATCGCCCTGGGGAAGTGTGCCGGTTGTTGCGCATCAGCCCGACGACCTTGCGGCAGCTTTGCGAACTGGCGGAACAGCCTGAGAGTTCATGCAAGCCGCCCCAGAGCCTTGAATCGTTCCGCATTGGCTGTCATCGGCGGATTGAACATTCAACGCTGGTGAACTGGCTGGCGCGGAATCAGAGCATGGAGCGGGAGGAGTAGAGGCCGGTTTACCTGGGATTTTGGCGATTTTAACCGCCGTGGAGCATCCAGGTTCAC
>JAAUTD010000363.1 GCA_012031845.1 Synechococcaceae cyanobacterium SM1_2_3 | reverse complement strand
GGAATGCAGGTCGCGGTCATCGAATTCGCCCGCCATGTGGCCGGATTGACCGGCGCCCACAGCACTGAATTCCGTAAGGACGCTGCCCATCCCGTGATCGCGCTGATTGCTGACTGGACCGAAGAGGATGGCACGATTCAGCAGCGCCGGGAAAATGGCGATCTGGGCGGTTCGATGCGGCTGGGCGCGCAACCCTGCCGCCTGACGCCCGACAGTCTGGCGCGGCGGTGCTATGACAAGGAGGTGATCAGCGAGCGCCACCGCCATCGCTACGAATTCAATAACCGCTACCGGGAACCGCTTCAGGCCGCTGGAATGGCCTTTCCCGGCCATTCGCTGGATGACAAGCTGGTGGAAATGATCGAACTGCCCGGTCATCCCTGGTTTCTCGGCTGCCAGTTTCACCCGGAATTCACCTCGACTCCCCGCGCCGGTCATCCGCTGTTTTACGGCTTTGTCACCGCCGCCCTCCAACATCGCCGCCAGCGCCATCCCATCAAGGCGATTGCGGCATGATCAAGCTCTGCGATTTTGAGGCCGGGCTGGATCGCCCGCTGTTTCTTATCGCCGGTCCTTGTGTGATCGAATCCGAGCAACTGGCGCTGGATACCGCCGGTCGGCTCAAGGAAATCACCGCTCGGCTGGGCATTCCGTTCATCTACAAGTCTTCATTCGACAAGGCCAATCGCTCGTCCCATCAGAGTTATCGCGGTCCCGGACTGGCGGAAGGGCTGAAAATCCTCGAAAAAGTCAAGGCCCAAATCGGCGTCCCCGTCCTCACCGATGTGCATGAATACACCCCGCTGAATGAAGTCGCCGCTGTCGTGGACGTGCTGCAAACTCCGGCGTTTCTGTGCCGCCAGACCGATTTTATTCAGAATGTCGTGCGCCAGAACAAGCCGGTTAATCTCAAAAAAGGCCAGTTTCTCTCGCCGTGGGAGATGAGTAACGTGGTCGCCAAGGCCCGCAGCGCCGGCAACAATCAGATCATGGTGTGCGAACGCGGCGTTTCCTTTGGCTACAATAATCTGGTGTCCGATATGCGCGCCCTGATGGTGATGCGCCAAACCGGCTGCCCGGTGGTGTTCGACGCCACCCATTCCGTGCAATTACCGGGCGGTCAGGGTCAGGCATCCGGCGGTCAGCGCGAGTTTGTGCCGGTGCTGGCGCGGGCGGCAGTGGCGGCGGGCATCGCCGGGCTGTTCATGGAAACCCATCCCATCGATCGGGCGGCTGAGCATGGGCCGAACGCCTGGCCGCTGGATCGAATGGAATCGCTGCTGGCGACGCTCAAGGCGCTGGATGCGCTAGTCAAGCAACAGGGTTTCCCGGAAGCTGAGTTTTAATTGATTGATAACGACCTAATCTTTCCTTCACCCAAGCCATACCCACAGGAGTTCATCATGTCAAAAATCAAGTCCATTCAGGGTCGTGAAATTCTGGATTCACGCGGCAACCCGACCATCGGCGTCGATGTGGTGCTGGAATCCGGCGCCAAGGGCAGCGCGATGGTGCCGTCCGGCGCGTCCACCGGCAGCCGCGAGGCGCTGGAACTGCGCGATGGCGACAAGAGCCGCTATCTGGGCAAGGGCGTTCTCAAGGCGGTCGCCAACGTGAACGGCGAATTGCGCGACGCCCTGATCGGCGTGGAAGCCGTCAACAATCAGGCGGCGATTGACGAGAAGATCATTGCGCTGGACGGCACTCCCACCAAGAGCCGCCTGGGCGCGAATGCCCTGCTCGGCGTGTCGCTGGCGATTGCCCACGCTGCCGCTGATGAACTGGACGTGCCGCTGTACAAGTACCTGAATCCCACTGGCCCTTACACCCTGCCGGTGCCGATGATGAATATCCTCAACGGCGGCGCTCATGCCGACAACAATGTGGATATTCAGGAATTCATGATCATGCCGGTCGGCGCGCCCAGCTTCCGCGAGGCCCTGCGCTGGGGCGCGGAAGTGTTCCATGCGCTGAAAGCGGTGCTGAAGAAGCAGGGCTTGAACACGGCGGTCGGCGATGAAGGCGGTTTCGCGCCCAACCTGTCCTCCAACGAAGCGGCGCTGGACGTGGTGATGGAAGCCATTACCAATGCCGGTTACGTGCCGGGCAAGGACATCTTCCTGGCCCTGGACTGCGCCAGTTCGGAGTTCTACAAGAACGGCAATACGTGCTGGAAGGCGAAGGCTCCTTCACCTCCGCCGAATTCGCCGCCAAGCTGGCCGATTGGGCCGCCCGCTATCCCATCGTCTCCATCGAAGACGGCATGGATGAGTCGGATTGGGACGGCTGGGCGGAACTGACCCGGCTGCTGGGCCAGAAAATCCAGTTGGTCGGCGACGATCTGTTCGTGACCAACACCTCGATCCTCAAGCGCGGCATTGATCAGGGCATCGCCAATTCGATCCTGATCAAGGTCAACCAGATCGGCACCCTGACCGAGACCATCGCGGCGATCAATATGGCTGCCGCTGCGGGTTACACCTCGATTTCTTCGCATCGCTCCGGCGAAACCGAAGACACCACCATTGCTGATTTGGCCGTCGCCACCGCCGCCAGCCAGATCAAGACCGGCTCGCTCAGCCGTTCTGACCGCGTTGCCAAGTACAACCGCTTGCTGGTGATCGAGGAAGAACTGGGCGACGCCATCACCTATCCGGGCAAGGCTGCGTTCAACGTATTCCCCGCCTAAAATCCAAACCCTGACGGCGACGGTTTCAGCGTTGCCGTTTCCCCTCTGAACCGCCGTTTTCATGCTTTCGTTCCGATACCGGAGCCAGGGCATGGAAGCGCCTCATTTTCAGCCCGCGCCCTCATGGTTGATCCCGCCGAACAAGGTCTGAAGCTGCAAATTCTGGCGGCGGTGCTGCTGGTCGTGCTGTTATTTCTGCATTACCTGCTCTGGGTTGACGAAAACGGTGTGCGCCAGACCCGCGCCTTGCGTATTTCCATTGCGGTGCAAAAAGACAACAACGTGGAATTGTCCGAGCGCAACAAGGGCCTGGAAGCGGAAATTCAGGATTTGAAAAGCGGCTTGATGGCGATTGAGGAGCGGGCGCGAGCCGAAATGGGCATGATTCGCCCGGATGAAACCTTTTATCGCCTGCTCGAACAACCGCTGCCGCCGCCCGCGATTCATAAAGCTGCGCCACCTGGCAAGCCGGGCGCACTGATTCAAAAACCGCCTGCGCCGCCCGCTAAACCCGCGCCGACGCCGACGAAGCCCACCATTAAACCCACTGCGCCGCCCGCGAAACCCAAACCCGCGCCCAGTGCTGGAACGCCGTGAATAGCCCAAGCCATTGGGCCATCGTGCCGGCTGCCGGAATCGGCAAGCGCATGGGTTCGGCCATCCCCAAGCAATACCTGCCTTTAGCCGGTCGCCCGGTCATCGCCTGGACCTTGGACACGCTGCTGCATCATTCGCGCATTGACGGCGTAGTGGTCGCTATCGGCAGCGAAGACGAATGGTGGCCGGAAGTCGCCGCCAGCCTTGCCGCTATCAAGCCGTTGCGCGTAGTGACCGGCGGCGCGGAGCGTTGTCATTCCGTGCTGAATGGACTGGAAGCATTACGGCAACACGCCGATTTAACCGATTGGGTATTGGTTCACGATGCCGCCCGGCCCTGTCTGGCGGTTGCTGATATGGATCGGCTGATCAGTGAACTGGCGGATGATCCAGTGGGCGGCCTGCTCGCTGCGCCAGTTCCGCGACACCTTGAAGCAGGCTGATTCCGCCGGGCGGGTCGCAAACGACGATAGACCGCTCGCGCCTGTTGGCACGCGCT
>JAAUTD010000362.1 GCA_012031845.1 Synechococcaceae cyanobacterium SM1_2_3 | reverse complement strand
GGTCAACCACGTACCAGCACGGGATGAACCCGAGGAACCACCCGCCCTGCGCCACCACAATCGCCTCGGGAGCCAGCGATCCCGCCATCATCGCCACCACCCGGAACCGGGTTGCGCCAGTCTGGATCAGGTCGCGGGGCTGGCGGCGCGGAATGAGCGGCCGCGCCCCAGAACGTACAACGCCTCCAGCAGACTGGTCTTGCCGGAGCGTTGGGGCCGACGATCAGGTTCAGACCGGGCGCACAGCGGAGGCTGGTCTCCCGCAAATTGCGAAACCCGGCGATGTCGAGACTGGCAACCCGCATTCGTGAAAATTCAGAGTCGCATCGGCATGATGACGTGCTTGCCGCTGCCGCCTTCGGCTTCCTCGATCAGGCAACTGCTGCCCGCATCGGCAAAGGATAACTTAGCCAGTTCACCGCCCAGCGCACCCAGGGCGTCCAGCAGGTAGCTGCCGTTGAAACCAATTTCCAGCGGGCCGCCGCTGTAGTTGATTTCGACCTCTTCCTCAGCTTCTTCCTGATCGGGATTCTGGGCCTGAGTGCGCAGAATCCAGTCATCCAGTTGCAAGCGAATCCCCTGAGTCTTGTCGCTCAGCACCAGGCTGGTGCGGGTCAGGGCGTTGCGCAACGCCACCCGGTCCGCGATCACCACCCGGCTGCCCTCACGCGGGATAACCCGCTGGTAATCAGGAAACTTGCCGTCAATTAGCTTGGAGGTGAAGCGGATATCGCCCATCGTCGCCCGGATATGGTTAGCGCCCAGTTTAAGCGCCACTTCCGCATCACTGTCAGTCAGCAGCCGCATCAGCTCCATCACCCCCTTGCGCGGCACGATGACCTGGCGGGTTTCGGTTACGTCCACTTCAGTCGGCAACTCCTGGAACGCCAGGCGATGGCCGTCGGTTGCGACGATCCGCAACAGTCCGGGACTGACTTCGAGCAGCAAGCCGTTCAGGTAGTAGCGCACATCCTGCTGGGCCATTGCGAAGTGGGTGCGCTCAATCAGGCTGCGCAACGCGCCTTGATGCAGGCGCATATCGCCCTCGAACGGCAAATCTTCCAGGGTGGGAAAGTCGGCGGCGGGCAGGGTGCCCAGGGTGAAGCGACTGCGGCCGCAGCGCACCGTCGCCTTATCGTTCTCGACACTGAGCGTTACCGCGCCGTCTTCGGGCAGGGCGCGGAGGATGTCATGCAGCTTGCGGGCAGGCAGCGTGATGACGCCTGGCGCTTCGGCGACCAGATCGGCGCGAACCGACAGCTCGACCTCCAGATCGGTGGCGGTCAGGGTCAAGTCGCGTTCCCGCACCGTCATCAGCACGTTGGTCAGGATCGGCAGGGTCTGCCGGCGTTCGACAGCGCCGATGACGTGTTGAAGCGGTTTTAGCAACTGCTCGCGTTTGGCTTCCAGTTTCATGAGGGTCTCCGATGCGTCGTGGCTCTTGGCTGGGATGCAAGGTAAATTCCTTGTAGAGCCAATGGTAATTAAAAATTATCTTTAGGTTTGCCGATTCGGTTTTCGCGGCATCAATAACAAAATTTCTTTTTAAATATATAAAGATAATTATTATTAGGAAGGCTGTTTTCTGTGGATAACTATTCATTATTTGTTTTAATCCAATAGCTTAATAGGCTTTTTCCTGTGGATAAGTCTGTGGATAAGTCGGGTGTTTTTGTGGATAACTCGGTTTGCCTGTGGATAACTTTTTTGCCTGTGGATAACTTATCCACAGGGTAAGCCGACTTATCCACAGAAAAGGCTTAGTTATCCACAGACTTATCCACAGGTCAAAATGTGTTCTTCTCAGCCTTTACTTTTTGTTGCGATCATAAAACCGCAGAAAATAATAAGTTCCAGTTTAACCTGCTGATTAAAATTGATTATAGATTTAATAAATAAAATTGGCTTTTTGATACAAAAATAATCTTTTCCGCGTTAAAAACCAAAAAATTTGTCACCATCTACATGATTTTAATAAATTATCATTTTTGTAAATCAATATGATACAGACCGAAAAACTGCAGTTGAAAGTTATTAAACTTATCCACAGCAGTTATCCACAGCCATTTTGCTAATTGGTCAGGGTATTGAACAAAGTCGTGTAGTCATCACGGATTTGCGGGTCGCCGCGCTGGAGTTCCCGAACCTTCCGGCAGGCATGAATTACGGTGGTATGGTCACGACCGCCGAACGCCGCGCCGATTTCGGGCAGGCTCATATCCGTGAGTTCCTTGCTCAGGGTCATCGCTACCTGCCGGGGGCGGGACAAGGTGCGCAAGCGACTGCTGGACAGCAGATCGCTCACTGGAATCTTGTAGTAATCGGCCACGGTCTTCTGGATATTTTCCAGAGTGACCTGCTTGTCTTGCAGGGTCAGCAGGTCGCTCAAGGCTTCCTTGACGAAGCTGATGTTGATGATCTTGCCGGTGAACTGGGAGTTGGCGTAAACCCGCCGCAATGCCCCTTCCAGTTCGCGGACATTGGAGCGGATGCGCTGGGCGATGAAAAACGCCACATCATCGGGCAAGCCGATATGCGTCTGATCCGCCTTGCTTTTAAGAATCGCCACCCGGGTTTCCAGCTCCGGTGGTTCGATAGCCACGGTGAGTCCAGAGCCAAACCGGGATTTCAGCCGGTCTTCCAGTCCCGCCACTTCCTTGGGATAGCGGTCGCAAGTCAGAATCACTTGCTGACGGCTTTCCAGCAGGCTGTTGAACGTGTAGAAAAATTCTTCCTGCGAACGCTCCTTGCCGGCCAGGAATTGCACATCGTCAATCAGCAAGGCGTCCAGCACCCGATAACGGCGCTTGAATTCATTGATGGCGTTGTGTTGAAGGGCGCGCACCATGTCGGCCACGAACTGCTCGGAATGCTGGTACACCACCCGCGCCTCATTACCGCTCTCGCGCAACATGTTGCCCACGGCGTGCATCAGGTGTGTTTTGCCCAGACCGGTGCCGCCATAAATGAACAACGGGTTATACGCCTTGCCGGGATTCTGGGTGACTTGCAGGCAAGCGGCCCTGGCCAACTGGTTGGAGTTGCCTTCAACAAAAGTGGCGAAAGTAAAATCGGGGTTGAGATTGCCGCTCTTGAGCAATTCGGTGGCGTCGCGGGGTGGATCGGCGCGGGCTTCCACCAGTACCGGCTCATCGGGCGGGATTACGGGCGCGGGTAAATTAACGCCGCTGCCAATTTCGAGAAGCACTTGAGTAGGCTGGTCGGGTTGCAGGCGTTTCAGCACCGCCTCGATCTGCGCCAGATGGTGCTTCCTGACCCAGTCGAGCACAAAGCGGTTCGGGGCCAGCAGCCGCAAGGTCTGGTCGTCTTCCTGGGCGTGCAGCGGGCGAATCCAGGTACTCAATTGAGCTTCGGACAATTCGCGTTCCAGGCATTCCAGACAGGCTTTCCACAATGCGTGGTCCACGGGTTATTCTCCTTAGCTGCGCCACGATGGGGTGATTTCAGACTTTTGCAGTGTAGTGGCTTGATAGCCGCTTATCCACTGATGCAGGGTTCGCCACTTCTCATGGAGCTTGACAAATTTGTCCTTTAATCAGTAATTTCACCAGTTCACTAAAACCCCAAGCGGTTTCAATCAGCACTGTTTTAAGGAAATCTCATGAAGCGCACTTTCCAACCCAGCATCATTCATCGCAAGCGGACCCACGGTTTCCGCGCCCGCATGGCCACCCGTGGTGGTCGTCTGGTCATCAAAGCCCGCCGCGCCAAAGGCCGCGTCCGGCTGGCGCCCTGACCGTATGGTCGGCGGCGCGTGTTTTCCGCGCCGCGCCCGGCTG
>JAAUTD010000361.1 GCA_012031845.1 Synechococcaceae cyanobacterium SM1_2_3 | reverse complement strand
ATTCTCGATCTGGAAGATGCGGTCGCCCCCGATTCCAAGGAAATCGCCCGCCAGCAAGTCTGTGATGCGGTCAAGCCGGTGGCTTTGGCCAGCGCGAGATCATCATCCGCGTCAATGCCTTATCCACCAAATGGGGCTTTGATGACATTGCCGCCGCTTCCAAGTCCGGCGCTGATGCGCTGCTGCTGCCCAAAGTGGAAAGCGCCGACGCCATTCGCCACATGGAGGCGATCATGCGCAGCAACGGCGCTCCCGATACGATGACGATTTGGGCGATGATGGAAACGCCGCGCAGTGTGCTGGAATCGCAGCGCATCGCCGAATCCACCCCACGGATGGAATGTCTGGTCATGGGCACTTCCGATCTGGCGAAGGAACTGGACTGCGCTCACACCCACGAACGGTTGCCGTTCCTGGTCTCGCTGGGCCTGTGCCTGCTGGCGGCGCGTGCGGCGGGATTGTCGGTTCTGGATGGCGTCTATCTCGATCTCAATGACGAAGCCGGTTTTGAATTTGCCTGCCGTCAGGGTCAGGAACTCGGTTTCGATGGCAAAACCCTGATTCATCCCAAGCAGGTGGGGCCGTGCAATCGAGTGTTTACGCCCAAGCCGGGCGATGTGGACTGGTCGCGGCGGATTATTGAAGCGCATACCGCCGCGCCGCCCGTGGTGAAGGCGTCGCGGTGGTGGAAGGCAAGCTGATCGAAAATCTGCATGTCGAAAGCGCCCGGCGGCTGGTGACGCTGGCCGATGCCATTGCCGCGCTGGACGCCGCCAACGCCGCCGCCTGATCGTCGCACCCATCCCGTTTTTGCGGAAACCGGCGTTGTCAGTGTTGCCTGCGCCGGTTTTCCATCTCTGAAACTCTGGAAAACCTATGTTCAAGCGTTACTTCCCTGGCGGTCTACTTTTGCTAATGGCCGTGTTGCTGCTGTCGGCTTGCGAGAAACCGGTTCCCGATCCGACGGTTCGCATCGCTGGATCAACAATGGGCACCAGCTACGATCTCAAACTCGTGCCCGCGCCAGAGCAAACCGTTCCCGCCGATTTGAAAGCCAAAGCCGATGCGCTGCTGGCCCGCATTAACAAACAAATGTCCACCTATGACCCGGATTCGGATCTGTCGCAATTTAACCGCAACAGCAGCACCGACTGGATTGAGGTCTCGCCTGAATTGCAGCAGGTAGTCGCCGAGGCATTGCGCATTAGCGAACTCAGCGGCGGCGTCTTCGATATTACGGTGGGGCCGCTGGTCAATCTGTGGGGTTTCGGGCCGGAGCCGCGCCGCGATCAAGTCCCATCCGACGCCGCTATTGCCAAAGCGCGGGAACGGGTTGGTTATTGGCGGTTGCAAAGCCGCGAGCAACCGCCAGCCTTGAAAAAGGAACGCGGCGACATTTATGTGGATTTATCCGCGATTGCCAAAGGCTATGGCGTGGATCAATTAGCGGCGCTGATGGAAACGACCGGCGTTGCCAATTATCTGGTGGCGATTGGCGGAGAGATTCGCGCCAAAGGTCGCAATGGCAAAGGCCAGCCCTGGACGATAGCGATTGAGAAACCGGCGCCGGGGCAACGCGCCGTGGAACGGCTGATTCAATTCAGCGATCACTGTGTTTCCACTTCGGGTAATTATCGTAACTTTTTTGAAGTTCAGGGCCAGCGTTATTCGCATGTGATCAATCCGCGCACTGGTCGTCCGGTTCAACAAACTCTGGCGTCAGTGACCGTGATCAGTGATCGTTCAATGCAGGCTGACGCCATTGCGACGGCATTAATGGCGGCTGGATCGGACTTTGGTTTTCAACTGGCCAGCGATCATCATCTGGCGGCTTTCTTTATCGTTGTCGGCCCGGATGGCAAAAGTTTTCAGGAACGCTATACGCCTGAATTCGAGCCATATTTGCTGCCTTTGAAGCCTTGAACCGACGCTGTATCTTTCGCTACTGCTGGACATAAGGCTGACCTGATTTATGACGACTCTCGCTCTGAGCTTACGCGGTTTGCGCAAGACCTACGCCAATGGTTTTGACGCCTTGCGCGGTATTGATCTGGATGTAGAAGAAGGTGAGTTTTTTGCCCTGTTGGGACCCAATGGCGCGGGTAAATCCACCACAATTGGCATTGTCTGTTCGCTGGTGCGTAAAAGCGGCGGCGCGGTGCAAGTGTTTGATCAGGATTTGGATCGCAATCCCGGCGCAGTGAAATCCTATATCGGATTGGTGCCGCAGGAATTCAACTTTAACCAGTTTGAGCCGGTGGTTGAAATCGTGGTCAATCAGGCCGGCTATTACGGCATTCCCCGTTCCGTGGCGCAACAGCGGGCCGAAATCTGTTTACGGCAACTGGGTTTGTGGGAGAAGCGCCGGGAGATAGCGCGGGAACTATCGGGCGGAATGAAGCGGCGGCTGATGATTGCCCGCGCTCTGGTGCATCAGCCGAAACTGCTGATTCTCGACGAACCCACGGCAGGCGTGGACATCGAGATTCGCCGTTCCATGTGGGATTTTCTGCGTGAGATTAATAGCCAGGGCACGACAATTATTTTGACCACGCATTATCTGGAGGAAGCAGAAAGCCTGTGCCGCCATATCGCCATCATTGACCGGGGCGAGATTATTGAGAATACCCGGATGCAGACTTTACTCGGTCGCTTGAATGTCGAAACCTTTGTGCTGAATTTGCGCCAACCCTTGATTACAGCGCCAGACATTCCCGGTTATCCATTGCGTAAGCTGGATGATTTGATGCTGGAAGTGGATGTAACTCAGGAGCGCGGTATTAACGGCCTGTTTGAGCAACTGTCAACCCAGGGAATTGAAGTTTCCAGCTTGCGTAATAAAACCAACCGACTGGAGGAGTTGTTTATGCGGCTGGTGGATAAGAATGAAGTAGCGGCAGTCTGAGCAGGATAGGTCAAATCAGGAAAGCTGGGCGATGCGCCAAATTGAAGTGGCCTGATTAGCCATCCACTGTTGGCGAGCGGCAAGGCGGGCGGGCGTCCAATCAGCGTTGTCTTCAGCCACTTTGCAGGTCAGACTGAATCCACTGGCGGTATAAGCGGCTTTCTTACTGGCGAAACTGGCATTGCCTGCATCTTTATTAGCGCCGGTTTTCATCAAAGTCATATTGCCCAGGCGATAAACCAGTGCTTCGATTTCCTCTTCGGAAAAGGCTTCCCAGTCGGCGTCTGGATTTTGCGGCAGGATATGTTCAATATTAAAGCTATCACTGTCGAAGTCATAATCCGATCCACTGCAATGCTTCTCCAACTCGCAGAGGATGTAACGCACAACCCGGTTATTGCGCGATTGCGTGGTGCGAATGATTTTCTCGCTGAAGGCGGTGCGAAAAGCGTCATCGCCGGGATAGATGGAATTGAGATCGGCCAATACTTTGGAAATAGCATCAAATTCCTTCCGCGAAATTTTTTCGGCCACCTGATGATAAACCCGCTCCTGCTCGCTGGTGGGTTGGCTGCCGATGACGTTATAACGGAAGGAGATAACCATGCAGGCGCGTAGCACCGTCTTAAAGTCAGCATCGTCAAAAACGCGGCGGGCTGCCAGCAGCAAAGGAAAAGGCTGGCGGACATTAAACATGCGCAGATTACTGGCATAGTTTTTTAATCGTGGAGGCCAGTGAGACGCTTCTGGATGGGTCAGATTCAGGTAAGTGTCCATATCCTCTTCCATCTCGCGGAGCAAGCCAAAGACGGCATCCCGCGTCTTCACTTGTCCCCGGATGGTCTTGAATAATTCCGTATGCCGGACGAAGGAGTTGCGGCTGTTCCAGTGGACGCGGAGGAAGTCCGGGAAGCTC
>JAAUTD010000360.1 GCA_012031845.1 Synechococcaceae cyanobacterium SM1_2_3 | reverse complement strand
GGAAGCCGAAGAGGAGCGCTACGAACAGTTGAAACTGCGTATGCCGCTTTGAGCGGCCCTATTCATCCACGACCCCTTTGAGGGGTTCACCCAATAAGCCCCCGGCTTTGCCGGGGGTCATTTAACTCCATTCGCTTATTTTACACCCTTACTCTAGGGCTAGGTAGTTACGGCAAGAGACTAAAAGAAGAAATTGAAAGGATAGGCGGGATAGCGTCAGTTGCAGTAAAACTAGGAGCAGCCCAAGCAACAATCTACAACTGGATTCAAAAAGAAAACATTCCGCTTAACAAGCTTGCAGAGCTTAAAAAGCTTGGTGCAGATGCAAACTACATCTTGACCGGCGAAATAGGCGCAAGGGAGACCCTGCCGCCCAGGGAAGCAGCTCTACTTGACCATTACCGGCAAAGCGACGATGAAAGCAAAAAGGTCATCGAGAAAGTTGCTTTTGCGACGGCGAAACCGGATGAAGCAGACCTCATAAACAACAAGAGGAGAAAAGCGTAATGAATGAAATAGCGGACATTGTGTTAAAAATTTCGATTCCAATCATTCTGATAGCTATCACTTTAGTTGTGATTAGAAGCTTCATTAAAAACAAAAGGGGTAAAGAAATATGGCCTTACTATGCGAAAAAACCAATTACAAAAACAGAATTAATTCTTTACTACCGGTTGGTCAATGCGCTACCCGATAAAATCATTCTTGCACAAGTCCAGTTATCAAGAGTGCTGGGAGTAAAGAAAGGGCACAACTTCGGAGAGTGGAATAACCGAATCAATAGAATGAGTCTTGATTTTGTAGTATGCAGAAAAGATGACGCGGGAATTATCGCTGTTATAGAAATCGACGATAAAAGCCACGAAAAAGAAGAACGAATAAAAGCCGATGAGAAAAAAGATAAGGCTCTGGAATCTGCAAATATCCGAATCATCAGATGGAAAGTAAACGAAATGCCTGATGAAAAAACCATTAAGCAGATACTGGCAGAGGCATGATTAAACGGCTTAAAAGCGGCTGGCAAGTAGACATACAGCCCGGCGGACGAGGACGGAAACGCTATCGCAAGACCCTAGCGACCAAAGCCGAAGCACTACGCTGGGAAGCTTGGCTTGTCGCCAAGGTAACGCAGGAACCGGATTGGGAGCCACCCGCAAAGGATTTACGGCGACTCTCTAACCTGATAGAGATTTGGTATAGAGCGCACGGCCAGACGCTCAAGGACGGCTCAAACCGGCGCGATAAGCTGTTCCACCTGGTGGAGAGTATCGGCAATCCCAGCGCCGAGCAGTTCACCGCTGCACAGTTCATTCAGTACAGAACCGACCGGTTAGCCGCTGGAATCAGCGAAGCCACCACAAACCGGGAACACGCCTACCTACGAAGCCTGTTCAACGAACTGGCGAGACTGGGACACTGGACACGAGATAACCCGCTACAAGGTATCCGGCAATTCCGGGAGAACCAGCAGGAGCTCAGCTACCTCAAAAGCGAAGACATCAAACGGCTACTGGACGAACTCAAAGACGATGCGAAGCAGGTAACGCGAATCTGTCTGGCAACCGGGGCCCGATGGAGCGAAGCGGAAAAGCTCAGAGCCGAACAGGTGACAGAGAACCTCATCACGTTCGTTGATACCAAGAGCGGAAAAAACCGCTCAGTTCCGGTTGATGCAGCGCTGGCGAAGAACATCAAGACCAAGGACACAGGACGGCTGTTTAAGCCGTGCTATGAGCAATTCAGGCGAGCAGTGCGGCATATCGGGTTGCAGTTGCCAGACGGGCAGCTTACCCACGTCCTGCGCCACACCTTCGCCAGCCACTTCATGATGAACGGCGGTAACATCGTGGTGCTGCAACGCATCCTGGGCCACCAGAGCCTAACGATGACCCTAAGATACGCACACCTCGCACCCGAACACCTTCAAGAGGCAACGCGATTGAATCCCCTCAATGGCGTTGACAGTTAGTTGACGTTTCACGTGAAATCATCCATCCAGAAACAGCCAACTCACTGATTTTTATGGTGGGCCCTGTCCGATTTGAACGGACGACCAAGGGATTATGAGTCCCTGTAACTTGCCACAGAACCAGTAAAATCAGTAGCTTGCAACGCCTGCCCTGGTGCAAGCCACAAGAAACCCCGTGCCAAACGTAGCAGACCACAGCGGCCATGCACCAAATCTACACCATGCTCTGAAACCACAACTTTCAGCCAATACGCCTACCAAATCCATCAGCACTATCCACTGCCACCCAAGAAAATTCTGGGGGCGCCGAAATTAGGCGATGGTGCAAGGTTGCATCGCTAGAAGCTCATGCGAAGGGTAATGACCGCAGGCGAATTTGCCCTTCACTGACGCTGATGACTGCGCCCTCGGCCAATTCCGCTGAATAGCGGGAAAGAATGTGGCACAGAGAGCGATTCACGTGATCCGGGTGCATGTTGCGCAGGCGAAAGATGATAACGCTGGGCCATCGAGCGCCACGAGCGGCAACCAGTTCGCCAAAACCCAAGTCGTGAGTCAGCAGAATACGGGCTTCTTCCAAGGCTTTGGCCAGAATGGCGGGATCAGGCAGACGCTCCAACCCTTGTTCACAGAGATGCGTGGCATCGTGGCCGAGGGTGCGCAAGAGGGCTACCGTTTTGGGCGAGATGCCCATGTCGGCCAGGAAGTTCATGCAGCAACCAACGGGTCACTGCTGGGATGGACGCTTTCTTCTGCCAGCCAGGCGGCGTATTGCAACGCCTGCCGAATATCTTCCGGTTCAAGATAGGGATAGCGTCGATGATTTCCAGGATGCTCATGCCGTTGGCGACCAGATTGAGGACCAGCGCCACGGTGACGCGCATCCCTCGAATGCAGGCCCGTCCACCCATGAGTGCCGGGTCGAAGGTAATGCGATCCAGTAAAGGCATGGTAAAGACTCTTGTAAGGCGTGTAAGTGATGACAATAGCACTTTGACTGCGGGTCCCGCACTTTGTCACCGGTCACGGCCCGGAGGCCCCACCATTCCATACAGATGCCGTTCCAGCAGGACGTGAATAGTTTCACTGACGGGGCGCTGGTCAGCGCGGGCGACGGGGCCAGATCGTCATAGACCGGTATGTCAGCACTGGGCGGGTGTCAATTCCAGCAGGAAAAAGCGCAGCGTTTTCCCTTTCGAGCTTGTCATTTTCCGTGCCAAAGCAACCGCCACAATACCCGACTCAATCACTGTGATTTTCAAAATGAAACGTCGTGAAATCGTCTGTTTTCAAAATTGCAAATTTCGGGAATGACCGCGCAAAACCCATTTTTTGTAAGTCCATGATATAAAACGCTTTGATATTTTTGCCGGAATTGGCAAGGAACGTGCAAAGTATTCTGGGGATTCCAAAACCGCTGTATTCATAATCGGTCACGGAATCGGCTGAATTTTAATCAGGTTCATCATTCAACCCGCTCAACAGGTCTTTGAACCATGATGATCAAGTGTTTGCTTGCCTTTTTACTGATCGTTTTCACCGCGACGGCATTTGCCAGGGATATTGACCGATGAACCGACCCGAATACTGGAAGAACCGTCACGACCTCGATGCTATCAGTCTATCCGGTGCGTGTGATCCGGTTATTCAGTCAGCGTGATCAACGCAAGGTCTGTCTGCCAAGCGGAAATCGGGCGAAGTTTCCTAATCAATACTTCGGACAGTATTATGCGGTAATAGCCCCGTAGTTACATAGGTTCTCGAATACTGGGCTGGATTAATCAAACTGAAGTCTAAACCTAAGAAGGAAGAAAAGCGTCTGAGCAAATGCTCATTGAATTTGCGAATCTTCCACT
>JAAUTD010000359.1 GCA_012031845.1 Synechococcaceae cyanobacterium SM1_2_3 | reverse complement strand
CGGCATGTCCCCGATCATCTCGAGGCCCATCAGTAATTCACTGAAATGATTGACGTAATCGGAGGTGAGCCCGGTTTTTGGGTTGACCAGCATGGCTCCTGCCTGTGCGAGATGGGCTTTTCCGTTACATTACATAGACTTGTAGACGTTAATATCCACTTGATGGAACTTGCGATCTTTCGCCCGGTTCACGAAAATAAGGGTCGTGCGGCGATTTGCGCCGGAAGAGGCTCGA
Organism: Synechococcaceae cyanobacterium SM1_2_3; assembly: GCA_012031845.1. GTDB lineage: Bacteria > Pseudomonadota > Gammaproteobacteria > Competibacterales > Competibacteraceae > Contendibacter. The sequence continues at coordinate 3,592 of JAAUTD010000359.1, read as the reverse complement.
AGCGGGTCCGCTCGCCCACCCGGCAGGGCCGGGCAAGGCACGATCACGAAAGGCAGGCACGCCATGTGCGGTCGATATGCGCTGACCCTGCCGCCCGATGCGATGCGGCAATTATTCGGCTATCGCGAGACGCCCGATTTTCCCGCCCGCTACAACATCGCGCCGACCCAGCCCGTGCCGGTGGTGCGTGCGGAGGGCGAAGGGCGCAGTTTTGCGCTGATGCGCTGGGGATTTTTGCCGTCCTGGGTCAAGGACATCAAGGATTTCCCGCTCGTGATCAACATCCGCTCGGAAACCGCGCGCGAGAAGCCATCGTTTCGCGCGGCCTTCACGCGGCGGCGCGGCTGGTTTCCCAGCGATAAAACACGTCGCCGTCCGGACGATGCCCCGTCCACAAATAGCCTTGCTTGGTTTTTCCGTTGCCTGGTTCGAGATACTCAATCGGCGTCTCGTCCACTTGCACGTAGCCGCCTCCCATGACTCCGGTGCGGATGGTTTCGTAAATCGGTTTCAACCAGTCCGCCGCCAGCGCGACCCAGCGCGCCAAAGTCTGTCGTGGCAATGGCACTTGATGGCGCTGTCTGAAAATCTGTTCCTGCCGGTAGAGCGGCAGATGATCGCAATACTTGCCAACCAATATCGCGGCGATCAATCCGGGCGCAGGCAGGCTGCGATCCAACAACCGTTCCGGCAACGCCGCGATCACCGGCGCGGCGTCCGCCTCCGTGCGGTGCACATACTTTTTGCGAATGGTGCGGCGCCGCAGGAAGCGCGCGGGTTCGTAATCAAGCTGCTCGCTGATTTCCTGTCCGATGCAGCGCCACGCTTCGGGCTGCGCCTTCACGGGCTCGGGTTCGATCACTTCTTCCACCACGGGCAGGTTTTCCGGGAGCCGCGGGGTGCGTTCCTTGCGCGGACGAACGACAGAGAGTTCAGGGATGGATGGAGCCGCTGGAGTTGCAACGACGGTGGCAGCAGCAGGCAGTGCGGGCAGGAGTTCGAGTTGCGCGGCATCAAGGGCTTCACTGCTCGCGCCAAAAACCCGCCGCACCAGCAGATCAATCTTCTGCCGCAACAAAATGTTCTCGCGCTGCGACTCGGCCAACGCCAGCTGGCATTGCGCCAGTTGCTCAGCGAGTTCGGTTTCGCGCGTGGTCATCAGTTGCGAACTCTGACGCGCTGGCAACCAATGTGTTCAAACGCCGCGAAAACTTTTACAAAGAAGTGCTTCACTCCTCGCGCTCATACCACGGTCGCATTTTTGCGCCGCGCAAATCCACGCCGTCCGTCAGCAACGCCAGCGCCTGCGGCGTCAACTTCAACTTGGTCGTTGCGGGGGCAGATGCTTCGGCCAGGAAAATGTTCCCTGCTCTAGCCGCTTGGTCAGCACCCACAACCCCGTGCCGTCCCAACACAGAATCTTGATCCGGGTATGCCGCCGATTGCTGAAGACAAACAACGCGCCCGCGCGCGGTCCTCGCCCAGCCGCTCCGTAACCAGCGCGTGCAGCCCGTTGAAACCCTTGCGCATATCGCACGCCTCCAGCGCCACGAACACCTTCAAGCTCCCGGAAAAACTCAGCATGACAATGGCGGTTGCCCCAACGCCCGCACCAACGCCACCGCGAGTCCCACCTGTTTCAAATCACCGATCTCCACACGCGCTCCACACGGCAGGTGCAAGACAAGAGGAATTTGGCTTTGTTCCACTGACGGCTGCGCCTGCTCAATCACCGCCTCCATCCAACGCAGTTGCTTGGGGGCGGCGCTTTGCCCGGAGGTTGGGGCTGGCGGCAGTTTTGCGCCTGCGCCGCCGGTGCTGTGCCCAACGTCGCAAACGTCTGATATTTGATGCCGACAAACTCCGCAACTGCACTCCACTCATCCCGCTGCGCTCAAACTCATCGAGTAAGCTTTCCCGCTTCTGCTTAGGCATCCTCACCCGCCCAAGAGTGTCCGTTTTTAAAAGAATAGTTTTGTCACCTTCCGTCGTGCTTTGCGTCGTTGTCATCGACCCAAGCCTACGACACCTACCAGTCAATTTATAGGGGGTGCTTGGGCTGACGCTTACTGCCAAATACTAATTCGCCCAAAAAGTATTAGTATGGTGGACCCCAATCCTCGACCAAAGCCCGTGAAAATATTGCTTCAGTCAACGGTAGCGGGCTTGCCGCCCACCGTCACCGTGACAGGCTCGCCCAAGCTGCCGCTGAATTTCATCTTGCTCCGGGCACTTTGGGACGTGAGTTGGTTCAAATTGTTATGACTGGCACTGGTCACGGAGTTGTCCACTTATTCGGTTAAGCGGTTGCCGGCCTTGTCGTAAGCATGGGCATATTCCTTGACCAAGGTCGAGCCTTCCCTGACTTTCACCCCGGTCAACTGATCCACCGCATCCTGCTCAATGTCCCAGACCCGCGGTGTGGCCGCGCCCCAGGCTCTGCGTCCATTGTTTGATGTTCCCGGTCGCCGTATACTTATAGCAAGAAGTTTTTTGAGTAGTTTGTCAATTTTTGTTGCCCGACCCTTTTTACCATAGAAAATGGCAAGCCTAAAGATCACTTAATTATGCAATTCTCAGTAGATATGGAGTTCATTCTAATGCAAGTCATCTTTTTAATATTTTTCATTACACTATTCCCAAGCTTACGAATCACAACAGAATCTACATTCTTCTTATGAAGGAGACCAAAATGCCTGCTATCAAGGGCGTATTGGTGATTGTCTTCCCACAACAAACAAATCGTCCGGCCCTAATTCCCATTCCTTTCCAACGATTTGGTTGAGATTTCGTCTAAACTTAATTGTGTGATCATCTCCATCATGATACTGAATATACAATCCCTGTGGAGCAAATCTGCAAATATCACCTCCTACCGCCACGATTCTCTTAAATAAATAGCCCTTATAATAGTCAACATTATCAAGCTTGAAAGCAACAACATCTCCCCTTTAAGCGTAGTATTACGAATACTCTTAGTGATGACGATGTCGAATTCAGAATATGTGGGTTCCATAGAAGAACCCATAACCAGAGCTGTACCATACTACTGATTGAGTCTTTAATTATAGAAATTGAAAAAACACTTAGAAGCAAAAATAGCAAAACCTTCAAATAGATAAAAGCATTTTGTACACGTTGAATAATGAATAATTGAACACAACTATAGGCGTTAAATGCCAAAAGAATCCACAACGCTGATCTTAGTCCATACCACGCAGAATCTATTAAGATAATACTACTATTTAAAAGTGTTCGTATAACGCAGTTTAGAGCAAAAATATTGCAGCAGATTATATTTCCCGAGGAGCAAGAAGGATAAGCCAGGCTTGAAAGGACAGTAAAGAGGTTATTATTTGATGATCATCGATTAAGCTAATGTCTATTCACACTCATCTCTTAGCACAGGATTTGGTTTAATTAGGCCTGGTTCATCTGGTTCTGGCGGTCTCAATGTTAGATCTGGAACTCGAGTTAAGGGCGGAACATAGGTTGGAACATCCCTATTTTTAATATCTCTGGAATTGCGTAACCCTTGGCATTGATGTGACACTTTTATATAAATGACTCATGGAGAAATGGAAGAATTGAG
>JAAUTD010000358.1 GCA_012031845.1 Synechococcaceae cyanobacterium SM1_2_3 | reverse complement strand
TCCAGGTCGGCGACGAGCCGGTGCTGCTGGCGCGGCGCTGCCGGTGTCCAGTAGTGGTCGGCCCGGATCGGGTCGCCGCCGCGCAGGCGCTGTTGGCCAGTGACGATTGCAACGTCATCATCAGCGACGATGGTTTGCAGCATTATCGGCTGCGCCGCGATCTCGAAATTGCGGTCGTGGACGGTTTTCGCCGCTTTGGCAATAGCGCTTGCCTGCCCGCTGGCCCGTTGCGGGAACCGCTGTCCCGGCTGCGCGAAGTGGATTTTGTGGTGGGCAACGGCGCCGCCCGGGGCAGAGAGTATTTAATGTGCCTGCACGGCGACAAGGCGGTTAATCTGGCTGATCCCTATGTCAGCGCCGCGCTGGCCGGGTTTCGCCACGGTACGGTTCACGCCGTGGCCGGGATTGGCGATCCGGGGGCGGTTTTTCGATCATCTGCGCCGCGCCGGATTGCGCACCCTGGAGCATCCTTTTCCCGATCATCACGTTTTCGAGCCAAAGGATTTGTATTTTCCCGAAGACATGCCAGTGCTGATGACCGAGAAAGACGCGGTAAAATGTCGGCCCTTTGCGCCGGAGGGCTGCTGGTATGTGCCGGTCAGCGCCCAACTGGAGTCCGCTTTCGAGCAGGATTTGCTTAATCGGCTGGCGTCGGTGGCAATGGCCAAGGGGATTCGGCGCGATCATTCCAGCTCAAATCGGCGGGCGCGGTCACTTTCGACTGCGCCGCCGGTCAATCACGAGGTAAAAAATGGACAAGAAGCTCCTGGATATTCTGGTGTGCCCGGTCAGCAAGGCTGCGCTGACCTACGACAAGACGCGGCAAGAACTGATTTGCCAGCAAAGTCGGCTGGCCTATCCGATCCGCGACGGTATTCCGGTGATGCTGGAAGCCGAGGCTCGCCCATTAAGCGACGCTGAGGTTAGCGCCGGTGGCTGAAGCCGAAGTGCGGTTTCGGGTGGCGATTCCGGCCCGCTATGCTTCAACCCGTCTGCCGGGCAAGCCGCTGCGACTGCTGGCCGGGCGACCGCTGATCGAGCATGTCTATCGGCAGGCGGTGGCGAGCGGCGCGATGGACGTCGTCATCGCCACCGACGATCCGCGCATCCGCGCTGCCGCCGAGAGTTTTGGGGCGGCGGTGTGCATGACTTCGCCGGATCATTTGACCGGCACGGACCGGCTGGCGGAAGTGGCGACGCAGCGCGGCTGGCCGGATGATGACATCGTGGTCAACGTGCAGGGCGACGAGCCACGGATTCCGCCGTTGCTGGTGCGTCAGGTCGCGATGGCGCTGGAACAACATCCCGACGCGGGCATCGCCACCGCCTGCGCCCGCATGGGCAATGCGGCTGAGTTGTTCGATCCGAATGCGGTCAAGGTGGTGCGCGACGCTCAGGGTTATGCGCTGTATTTCAGTCGCGCCCCGATCCCGTTTAGCCGCGACGCTTTCCGGGCGGATCAACCGCCATTGGCTGAATTGCCGGACACTACCGCCTGGTTTCGCCATATCGGTCTTTATGCCTACCGGGCGGCGGTGTTGCGGCGCTATCCGCAACTGACGCCCGCTCCCGCCGAACGGGCCGAGTCGCTGGAGCAACTGCGGGCGCTGTGGCATGGCATCCGCATTCAGGTCATCGAAGCTGAGGAGGCGCCGCCGCCCGGGGTGGATACCGAGCCGATCTGGCGCGGCTTGTGGCGGAATGGGTTGATTCAGGCGAGCAAATCCAGTGCGTCTAATTCCGGCAAATCCGGGTTGATTTGGTCACCGCGAGCATTGAGCAGGGCAACGCTAAAGTTTTGCGCGGCCCAGCCACCGGCGTCGCCGTACTGATTGGCTTGCATGACCTTGTGGTCGCGCAGGTCGCGCAACACTAGAGTCGGAGGATTTTCGCCCAGAATTTCGATGATCTGGCAGGGAACGCCCTGGTAGATCAGCGAGCGGCCCAGCAGATTTTTAAGTTTGGCAGGTTCAATTCGCAACATGCGCGTGGCGCTCCACAGGAGTCAGTTTCAAAATCATGCGGGCGGCAGTTGAAACACCGCGCCGCAACTGAATAAGGCAAAGGCGAGAGCAATGGTTAAAGTTCTTTTTGTCTGCATGGGCAACATTTGTCGTTCCCCGATGGCGGAAGGCGCATTCCGGCTGCTGCTGGAACATGCCGGTTTAACTGGGAAAATTCATGCCGATTCCGCCGGCACGCATTCTTACCATATCGGCGCGCCTCCCGATCAGCGCGGCCAGGCCACCGCTTTGCGCCGGGGAGCCAATTTGCAAAACCTCCGCGCCCGGCAAGTGACTGAGGCTGATTTTGCCGCGTTCGATTATATGCTGGCGATGGATCGGGATAATCTGGAACATCTGTCAGCCTTGTGTCCAAGCCCGGAATTGCGCTCCCGCGTTCAGCTTTTTCTGAATTTCGCCCCGCATTTGCCCGAACGGGAAGTGCCTGATCCCTACTATGGCGGCGTGGGCGGATTTGAACGGGTTATGGATTTGGTCGAGGCGGCAGCACAAGGACTGCTCGATCACATCCGCGAGCATCACCGGATTTAAGCAGGACAGAAAACGCTGGAAGTGGACAAAAAAAGGGGCTGGAGTAACCCCCGCCCCGTTTTCTTTACGTCAGGTTTAAGAAGCCGTCGGCGGATGCTCCGCTTCGGGTTCCGTTAAATGCGCCAAGGGTGGAATTGTGGATTCCGTAGCATCCGTGGTTGTTTCAACGATGGCGGGTTCCAGCGGGGAGGTAGGCGCAGTATCCGTTTGATCAGCCTCAGCCATAGCCGCTGATTCCGCCTGAATCAGTGTGTCGGCGCACACTTGATGAGGTTCGGCCTCCTCAACAGCCGTTTCAACGAGCGATTCAGATTCCGCCTGAGGCACTGTTTCAAGTTCCGCCTGAATCACTGTTTCGACCACTTCGGTCACCAGCACGGCTTCGTTGCGCGTTTCCGCACCTGCTACCGCCTCAACGGCTGCAACCGCAACGCTTTCTACTGTCGGTAGCGCAGTGGTGGTCATAGCCTTATCAGGCGCAGGAACGGGCGATTCTTCAGCCGCTTCAGCAATTGCTTCAGGCGAGCCTTGGATGAACGCGGCATCCAAATGCTGCTCTGGTTGGGCAATCGCTTCGGGAATTGCCGAAGTTTCAGCTAACGCCAAATTTTCCTGGACAATTCCTGTTTCGACCGCTGCTACCGGATCGGTCGCTATCACGGGGACAGTCGTTGCGTCGGGTTCGGGTTCGAGCGACGGCTCGACTGCTGCAACAGCAACCTCTTCCAATTCAGGAGTCGCAATCACATCGGCTATTTCCGGTTCCAGCAACGGAGTCGCCGATTCCACGGTGGCAAATTCGGTAAATTCAACGCCGCCTAACGTGGATGTCATTACGGTGGAATGAACGGTCTTCACCAGATTTTCCTCGACAACAGGATATTCCAGCAGCGATGGCGGCGGTGGCGCCGGTTCCGGCGATGCTCCATTTTCGGAAGCAGCCCGTGCGGCAGCCAGCACTTCACGCGGCAGTCGTGGGCGACCGCTGCGAATCCGTCGTTGCGACCCTGGCGCCAAGCTGGATGGAATCGCAGCAGCAACTGGTGGAGCTACCGATGGGTCTGGCTTATCGGTTGCGTCAGGCTGCTGAACCCGATCACTGGAGACTGACTCTTCTTCGCTATCCTCGCCAGACTCGGCGTTGGCGGCCCCGGATTCAATGGCAGCGGGCGCTTCACCCCGCCGCCCGCCGCCGTCCGCCGCGCCGTCCGCGTCGCCCTCGTGGTTCCGCGCTGTCATCTTCGTCTCAACCGTGGCGGTCAATCCGTCGAGGTCTTCGGGCGCGGAGATCGCC
>JAAUTD010000042.1 GCA_012031845.1 Synechococcaceae cyanobacterium SM1_2_3 | reverse complement strand
TTGCCGACGTTGGCCGCCCGATAATGGCCAGCTTGATCACGCCCTCCGGTTCCTCTGGCGCTGCGGTTTCCTCGCCTTCCACGCTGGGAAACGCCGCCAGCACCGCCTCCATCAGCGTTTCGACGCCCTCATTGTGGGGCGGCGGCGACCACATACAGCCGGTTCAGACCCAGCGCATGAAATTCGGCGCTGAGCAAATCGGGATCGCGGTGTTCGCCCTTGTTAATGACCAGGTACGGGGTTTTACCGGCGCGGCGCAACTGGCTGGCGATTTCTTCGTCGGCGGCGGTCAGCCCGCCGCGCCCGTCCACCAGTAGCAACACCGCATCGGCTTCCTCAATCGCCCGCCACGCCTGCTGCTGCACCATTCCCGCCAAACCTTCGTCTTCGTGGGTCAAGCCGCCGGTATCTACGACGACGTAAGGGCGGGGGCCGCGCTGGCCGATGCCATATTGCCGGTCGCGGGTCAGGCCAGGCAGATCGGCGACCAGCGCATCACGGGTACGGGTGAGCGAATTAAACAGAGTGGATTTGCCGACATTGGGTCGGCCCACCAAAGCAATAACCGGGAGCATGGCGAAGGATTCGTAATTCCAGAAAAGAAGCGTTGAATTATGCCTTAAAGTAGATTGTGGGCTGCAAAAGTTCGGGATTGGCGTGAGCTGATGTCCATTTCAAAGCGAAAGTCCTGGTTTTATGGGCTAAGGAAGCAACATGGCAAAGAAACCGCCGCAAGTGCGCCAAACCATCGGCTCACCGCCCAAGAGGGCAAAAACCCGGACCTTGGCGCACCCGCATGATTCCGGCTACAAACTGCTGTTCTCTCATCCGGCGCTGGTGGCCGACCTGCTCAGCGGCTTTGTCGCCGAAGACTGGGTGAAGGAACTGGATTTCGCCACCCTGGAAAAGCAGTCCGGTAGCTATGTCAGCGATGATCTGCGCCCTCGCGCCGATGATGTGGTCTGGCGGGTGCGCTGGCGCGATCACTGGCTCTATGTTTATCTGCTGCTGGAATTTCAGTCCAGCAGCGATCCGTTCATGGCGGTGCGGCTGCTGACGTATGTGGGCTTGCTGTATCAGGATTTAATCCGGGCGGGATCATTGACCCCGGACGGGCGCTTGCCGCCGGTGGCTCCATTGGTGCTGTACAACGGGCGCTCGCCGTGGACGGCGACGGTGGAGATGGCGGATTTAATCATTGCGCCCCCGGGCGGGCTGGATCGCTATCAGCCCCGGCTGCGGTACTTGTTGCTGGAAGAAAGCCGACTCCGCCAAATAGATTCGACGCCGGTGAACAATCTGGCGGCGGCGTTGTTCCAGTTGGAGAACAGCCGGGGACCTGAAGAGTTACAACAGGTCGTTGAACGACTGGTCGAATGGTTGCAAGCCCCGGCGCAAGCCAGTGTGCGCCGGGCGTTTGCGGTATGGTTGCGGGATGTGTTGTTGCCCTCACGCCTGCCGGGCGTGCGAATTGACGCGGTGCTGGAACTGAGCGAGGTGCGAACGATGTTAGCGGAACGGGTGATTGAGTGGACGCAGGAATGGAAACAGCAGGGATTGGAAGAAGGTCGCAAGGAGGGCCTGGAGAAGGGCATTGAGAAGGGTCTCAAAAAGGGTCTCGAAAAGGGCCGCAAGGAGGGCGAAGCTTTGATATTACAGGAGTTATTGACCGTGAAGTTTGGCCCGCTGGATGCGGCGACGCAGGCGCGGCTTGCGGCGGCGGATAGCGACAGGTTGCTGATCTGGGGGAGACGGCTGCTGACTGCGGGAAATCTGGCGGAGGTGTTCGAGGATAATGGATGATCAGAGAACCGATATTGATGTTTTATTTGCAGGCGCGACCGCAGATCTGATCAGACTTATCCTCGCCACCGGTGATCACATCCGGGGAAGTGTGCGTCAACCGATTCAAATGAGAGGGAAAACATGACCGCCAAACCAACATCGAACAGCGAAATCAAACCGACGCGAGCCGCTGTGGCCCCAAAGCGACGTTTGTTAGTGGAGCCGTCAACGCCACGCCGAACCATGATTCCGCATATCGTAGCCTTGGGCGCATCGGCGGGCGGACTGGAAGCCCTCCAGCAGTTTTTCAAGCACATGTCCCCGGATAGCGGCATGGCTTTTGTGGTCATCCAGCATCTTTCACCGGATTACAAAAGCATGATGGTGGAGTTGCTTTCAAAAAACACCACGATGCCGGTTTTACGGATCGAAAACGGGATGCAGATAGAACCCAATCAGGTTTATCTGATTCCGCCCAAGACCCAATTGACTTTGTTACACGGCGCACTGCTGCTCAGTGAAACTGATCACAGCAAAGGACTGGTGCTGCCAATTGACATTTTTTTCAAATCGCTCGCCGAGGATCAGGGCGAACGCGCCATTGGCGTAGTGCTTTCCGGCACCGGCAGCGACGGCACTCGCGGCATCCGCGCCATCAAGGAAGCGGGCGGCATGGTGATGGTGCAGGAGGAAAATTCGGCCAAGTTCAACGGGATGCCGGGTAGCGCCATTGCGACCGGGCTGGCCGATTTTATTCTGCCGCCGGAACAGATGCCAGAAACCCTGATTAAGTATGTCCAGCATCCTTACGTCCAAAATGCGCCCGATCCGCAGGGCGGATTGTTCACTGAGGAAAAGCAGATCAGCAATCTGCTGGCGCTGCTGCGCCAGGAAATCGGGGTGGATTTCAGCTTCTACAAACCCACCACTATCCTGCGCCGCATTGAGCGTCGGATGGGCATTGCGCAATTGATTACGGTCGAGGAGTATGTCCGTTATCTCAACCAGTCGCCGCAGGAAGTGAAAGCGCTTTATAAGGACTTGCTGATCAGCGTCACCCGCTTTTTTCGCGATCCCGAGTCTTTTGATCTTTTGCGCAAGAAAATTATTCCCGACATTCTTGCTCAAGCCAGTGCTGAACAACCGATTCGCATTTGGGTGGCTGGCTGCGCGACGGGAGAAGAAGCCTATTCGCTGGCGATTCTCTGCGCCGAGCAGATGGAAGACACCAAGAAGACCGTAGACGTAAAGATATTTGCGACCGACCTCGATAAGGAAGCGCTGGATTACGCCGGGCGTGGCATCTATCCCGAAGCATCGTGGTGGATTTGCCCGACGAGAAACTGCGCCGCTATTTTCTCAAGCAGGGAATAACTATCAGGTTCAGCGCAATATTCGGACAAATGGTGGTCTTTGCCGTCCACAACATTTTGTCAATCCGCCGTTTACCAAGATCAATCTGGTGACGTGCCGCAATCTGCTGATTTATTTGCAGCCGGTATTGCAACATCGGGTGCTGACCTCATTCAGCTTTGCTTTGTATCCACGCGGCTACCTGTTTCTGGGTTCCAGCGAAACCATTGGCGATATGAGCGAAGCCTTCGAGACTATCAGCCTGCGCCACAAGCTGTTTCGGCATCGTGGCGAAATTCGCCACGCTCTGACCGAAGGGGTGGATTTGGCCCCATTGCACGAGCGGATGTCGCGGCGGGCCAGCGATTTGGCCCGGCCGTTCCGGCCCACCCGCGCCCAGGGCCGGGAGCAAACCCTCGAACAGATTACCGCCAAGCTGCTCCGCGAACACATCCCGGCCTGTCTGGTGATCGAAGAATCCGGCGCACTGGTGTACACCTACGGCACTCCCGGCGATTTTCTGGCGCTGCCGGTCGGGCAAGCCGACGCTGAATGCGCTGGAAATGCTGCCGCGCACCTTGGCGCTGGTGTTGTCCAGCGCCATTCACAAGGCCCATCGCGATAATAAGGCTTTGTCTTACCAGGATATTCGTATTCGCAGCCGTCAGCGGATGCGCTCCATCAACATGAGTGTTGAACCGTTTCGCGACGGCGATAACGATGACGCTTTATATCTGGTGTTTCTGGAGGAAGCGCCACTGGCGCTGGCGGCGGTGGACGAAGTCGAAGCCCTGGATCTGGATGCTAAAGTCTCGCAGCGAATTGCGGATCTGGAGCGCGATCTTCAGATCAGCAAGGAAAACTTGCAGGCGACCATTGAGGAACTGGAAACATCCAACGAAGAACTGCAAGCCACCAATGAAGAGTTGCTGGCAGCGAATGAGGAATTGCAAAGCACCAATGAGGAATTGCAGTCGGTGAATGAGGAACTCTATACGGTCAATGCCGAGTATCAGAATAAAATCACCGAACTGGGCGAATTGAATAATGACATGATGAACCTGTTGACCAGCACCCACATCGGCAAATTGTTCCTCGATCTGGATTTGCGCATTCGCAAGTTCACCTTGCCGATCACCAAGGAAATTGACCTGCTGACCCATGATATTGGTCGGCCCGCTGGTGATTTTGCCCATCCGTTCATGCAGGCGATTTGCCGCAACGCCCCAAAAGTGATCGAAAACCCCAGGCTCCCTGTGATGAACTACTAAAAAGCGTCAGTAACCAATGGTATCTGCTACGACTGGTGCCTTACCTGACCCAGCAGGGGATGCCGAATGGCGTGGTGGCCGCGCTGATCGATGTGACCGAGATTAAGGAAAGCGAACTCACGGCGCTGGCCGTAAATCAGGCCGCTCTGGCAGTGCTGGACGCCTTGCCTACCGGTCTGTGCGCCATGAACGATCAAGGTGTGGTCATTCTGGCGAATCAGCCATTTCGTCAGCGCACCGGATTAACCTCGTCCCAGATTAGCGGCGCTCATTTCGTGGATTGGCTGGCCGATCCTGAGCAAGATCTCTATCCGGGCTGGCATCAATTTCATAATAATTTACAATCGCCCCTATTAGTGACGTTATTACTGACGAATTGTGCCCGTTATCCAGCCCGACTCCAGCCTTGCACTGCTGGGGAAACCGTGATCTGGGTTGCAACCCTGGATGAGTAAACCGCGTTGGAAACACCTGCCAAACCACGAGAAAGTCAAACCCGCTCCCTGGTCGAGGTGATCGAGGATCTGCGTCTGCACCAAATTGAACTGGAAGTGCAGAACGATGAGTTGCGCTCCGCTCAGCGTGTCATCGAGACTTCACGCCAGAAATATTTCCAGTTGTTCGATCTGGCGCCCGTCGGCTATCTCCGGCTGGACGCGGAAGGCGTGATTCTGGACCTTAATCTGATGGCGGCCGAGTTGTTGGGGCGACCGCGTCGGCTGTTGCTGGATATCAAGACCCGAATGGTCGGTTTTCTGGCTACGGAATCGCTGGATTTGCTTGCCACTCATCTACGGCAGGTGTTCTCGACGACGGAACCGCAAACCTGCACCTTGCGACTGATCCGGCGCGATCAAAGCAGCGTTCTGGTTCGCGCCCAAAGTGTGCGAATCGTGGACGACGCGGGCCGGATCATTTGCCTGTCAAGCCTGACCGATATTACTGAGCTGGTTTTCGCACAACAGGCAGTGCGGGAAAGCGAGCGCCGGTTCCGCGAACTGTTCGAGCATCAGGGTGAAGGGGTCATCATCATTTACCGGCCAACGACCAGCGGACGAACCCTGACGATCCACGATGTCAATCCGGCGGCGTTGTCGTCTGACCGGACGGCAGAAAACCGAGGTGATGGGTCAGCCGCTGTATGCCGCATTGCCTGGATTTCGGCTGATCGGTCTGGCTGATGTGCTGGCGCGGGTGTTGCGCAGCGGAATGGCTCAGGAAATTGCCGAGTGCCTCTATCAGGACAACCGCGCCTCGCACTGGGCCGAATACCACGTTTATCCGCTGCCTTCCGGCGAGCTGGTGGTGATTATCCGTGATGTCAGTCGGCGACGGCAGTCAGTGGATGCGTTGCGGGCCAGCGAAGAAAAATATCGCATCTGTTTCTGAACGCGGTGGAAGGCATTTTCCAGAGTACGCCGGATGGACGGTATCTCAATGTCAACCCGGCGTTCGCCCGGATGTTTGGCTTTGATTCACCCAAGCGGATTATCGAGCGAGGTCAACGATATTGCCAGTCAGATCTATGCTTATCCCGAAGATCGGCTACGGTTTCAGCGGGTGCTGGAAAGCCAGGGCATCGTCAAGGCTTTTGAGGTGCAAACTCGCCGCCGCGATGGTGGGCTGGTCTGGGTTTCGATAAACGCCAAGGTGATTCGCGATCCCGATGGCGCCACGGCCTTTTACGAGGGAACGGTTGAGGACATTAGCGAACGCAAGCGGCTGGAAGAAGAGCGAATCCGCATTGAGGCGCGGCTGCGGCAGCAACAGAAGCTGGAGTCCATTGGCACGCTGGCGGGTGGCGTAGCGCATGAAATCAATAACCCGATCAACGGCATCCTGAACTATGCCCAACTGGTGATTGATCTGCTGGAGCCAGACCATCCGGCGACCGCCCATGCCGCTGAGATTATCAAGGAAACCGAGCGGGTCACCTTGATCGTGCGCAATCTGCTGCGTTTTGCCCGGCAGGAGCCGCAATCCCACCATTGGATCGAAGTGCGCGAGATTATCGAAGCGACCTTGTCGTTAGTTCGCACCATCATTCGCCACGATCAGATTATCTTGCAGGTGGACATTGCCGACGACTTGCCGCGATTGCTCTGTCGCAGCCAGCAGATTCAACAAGTGTTGATGAACCTGTTGACCAACGCCCGCGATGCGCTGAACGAACGCTATCCCGATGCGCATCCTGACAAGGTAGTCCGGCTCATCGCTGAACGAGCGGATCGCGGCGAAAATCACTGGATTCGATTAACTATCGAAGATCACGGCATCGGCATTGCCGACCCGATCAAGGATCGGATTTTCGATCCCTTTTTCACCACCAAACCCCGCGATAAAGGCACCGGACTGGGACTTTCGATCAGTCACGGCATCGTTAAAGATCATCATGGGACGCTGCGTTTTGAGGCTGATCCCGGTCGTTATACCCGATTCCATGTGGAACTGCCGGTGGAAACAGCGGTTGCGCCTGGTGTCGCCGCACCCCACGCTGGCTCAACACTCAGGGAATTATCGCCATGACCCGCGTATTAGTAGTGGATGACGAACAGAGCATCCGTCGGACCTTCGATGCGTTTCTGCGCGGCGCGGGCTATACGGTCGAAACGGCTGAAAATGTCGAAGCAGCCCGGTCGCTGCTGGAGCAAGGCTGTTTCGATATTGTTGTGACTGACATTCTCATGCCGGGGGTTACCGGGGTTGAACTGCTCAAGACCTTGCGTCAGAACGCTCCCGACACCCAGGTTTTGCTGATGACCGGCGAGCGACGGTAGAGACCGCCGCCGAAGCGGTCCGGATCGGCGCTTTTGATTATTTGAGCAAACCAGTCTCGAAGAGCGCATTGCTGCGGGCGGTGGGCGCAGCCGCTCGCATCCACCAATTGGCGGTGGAGAAGCGTCAGTTGGAAGAAGCCAACGCGGCTTACCAGATGAATCTCGAACGGTGGGTGACGGAGCGCACCGAGGCATTACAGAAGGCCAACCAACGACTGGAGCGCAATATCCGCGAGATCGTGGACGCGATGGGTCTGATTGTGGAGTACCGCGATCCCTACACCGCCGGCCATCAGCAGCGGGTCGCCCAACTGGCCCAGGCGATAGCCGAACAGATCGACCTGTCCGCCGACCAGATCAACAGCATCGTGCTGTCGGCCTCGATTCATGATCTGGGCAAGATCGGTATTCCCGCCGAAATCCTGACCAAGCCCAGCCAATTGAATGCGGTGGAAATGGAGCTGGTGCGGATGCACGCCCGGATCGGCTACGAAATCCTCAACAAGGTTGAGTTTCAGCGTCCTATTGCGGAGATGGTGTTTCAGCATCATGAACGCCTGAATGGTTCAGGTTATCCACGCGGGCTGAAGCGCGATCAAATTCTGATCGAAGCCCGCGTGATCGGTGTTGCCGATGTGGTGGAAGCAATGGCCTCGCACCGACCCTATCGCCCAGCGCTGGGCAGCGAGATCGCTTTGGCCGAGATTCACGCCGGGCGCGATGTGATCTACGACCCTCAGGTGGTGGACGCCTGCTTTCATCTGTTTGAAAAACAGGGTTTTTCATTTTCCTAGCGGCTACAAATCCCGCCCACTCACAGGTTTTAACCGCCCGAAATTTCTTGTTGCATGGCGCACTGCCGGTCGCGGTCTACACTTGGAAGGTTGAAACGGCCTCCCTCGCGATGATCCTGTTATCCGAACACTGGCCCGGTGGTCCGCGCTATGCCCAAGGAGGCGACTTGAAATTTCTGCTTCGCATTTCGGCGATGATTGACGATTTGAACACGGCGATTGGCCGCTCTGTGACCTGGCTGATCCTGGTTTGCGTCCTCATCAGCGCCCTCGCCGCGACCTTGCGCTATGTGTTCGACTGGGGATCGAATGCGCTGCTGGAAGCGCAATGGTTCATGTTTGGACTGATCTTCCTGTTCTGTGCGGCGTGGACCTTGCGGGAAGGCGGTCATGTCCGCATTGATATTGTCTCCTCGCGGTTGTCGCCGAGAACGCGCCTATGGATTGATATTTTGGGAACGCTGCTGTTTCTGCTGCCGGTCTGCCTGCTGATCGCGGTGGATTCCTGGAATTTTTTTGTGATTGCCTATCAGACCCGCGAAGCCTCGCCCAATCCCGGCGGGCTGATCTGGTGGCCGCTCAAGTTCGCTATTCCGACCGCGTTTATCCTGCTGAGCCTGCAAGGGTTGTCGGAAATCATCAAAAATATCGCCGCGCTGACCGGCGACCGGCCGCTGCCCGATTTCAAAGGCAGGCACTGACATGGCCGAATTTCTGATCGCTAATATGGCGCCGATCATGTTTTCGGCGCTGGTGGTATTCCTGCTGATCGGTTATCCGGTGGCGTTTTCGCTGGCGGCAGTCGGCATCGCCTTCGGCCTGCTTGGCATCGAACTCGGCTTGCTCACTCCTCAGTTGCTGCAAGCTCTGCCTGACCGGGTGTTCGGGATCATGAAAAACGAGATTTTGCTGGCGATCCCGTTTTTCACCTTTATGGGGCTGGTGCTGGAACGCAGCGGCATGGCGGAGGAACTGCTCGACACCATCGGTCAGTTGTTCGGCGGGATTCGCGGCGGGCTGGCCTATGCGGTGATTTTCGTTGGCGCACTGCTCGCGGCTACGACCGGCGTGGTGGCGGCGTCAGTGATCGCGATGGGGCTGATTTCCCTGCCGATCATGCTGCGCTACGGCTACGACAAGGCGCTGGCCGCTGGCGTAATCGCTGCGTCCGGCACCCTTGCGCAGATCATTCCGCCGTCGCTGGTGCTGATCGTCATGGCCGATGTGCTGGGGCGCTCGGTCGGCGACATGTACAAGGGCGCGTTCATTCCAGGCCTGATTCTGACCGGGATGTATGTGCTGTGGATTTTTCTCAACGCCTCGTTTCGGCCTCATGCCGCGCCAGCCTTGCCGCCGGAAGCGCGCACCCTGCGTGGCTGGGGATTGGCGCAACGGGTAGTCCTGACGATGGTTCCGCCGCTGGTGCTGATTTTTCTGGTGCTGGGCAGCATCTTCATCGGTTGGGCCACGCCGACTGAAGGCGGGGCTTTAGGCGCGGTCGGCGCGCTGGGACTGGCTTGGATCAAGCGTGCGCTCAATAAGAAGCTGCTGGTTGAGGCTATGGAGTCCACCGCGAAGATCACCAGTTTTGTGGTGTTCATCCTGATTGGATCCAGCGTGTTCAGTCTGGTGTTTCGCGGAGTCAACGGTGATCTGTGGGTGGAGCATCTGTTGCTTGATCTGCCGGGCGGTCAACTGGGTTTTTTGATCGTAGTAAACGTGTTGGTGTTTCTGTTGGCGTTCTTTCTCGATTTCTTTGAGATCAGCTTCATCATCCTGCCGCTGCTGGCCCCGGTGGCGGAGAAGCTCGGTATCGATCTGGTCTGGTTCGGCATTCTGATGGGGGTGAACATGCAAACCTCGTTCATGCACCCGCCCTTCGGCTTTGCGCTGTTTTATCTGCGCAGCGTCGCGCCGCCCACGATCAAAACCAGCGACATTTACTGGGGCGCGGTCCCGTTCGTGGCGATTCAGGTCATTATGGTGGCGCTGATCATTATTTTCCCGGCTTTGGTGACGGTCGGACTGGACCGTCCGGTTGATTCGGGCCAACCCGCGCAGGTGCAAATGCTGGGGCAGCCGGGCGATACGGGTAGCCATAGTGCGCCTGCTGGGCCAGAGGATGCCGCGGATTTGTTCAAACGACTTCCTGAACCGCCAAGGTAATCATGGCAGGATTTGGTCATAAGCACTCTATAAAATCAGCCATTTACTTTTTTCAGTGCTTAAACCGGGGGATTCATGTTGAACTGGGGTGTATCTCGAGATGACGGGGGATTCTTGCGTCTGGCGAAGGCGGTTGTCCTTCTTGGCGCCATGCTGTTTGGCCCGGCGTCGGCAGCAGCTGAGGTGTCGTCTGCTCAAGCTGTGGAGATCGCCGTCGCCCTGGCGTTGACCGGCGAGGGGATTTCTTATGGGAAGCCCACCCTTGAAGGCGTCCAGCTCGCCATCGAGGAGGCCAACGCGAGCAGCGCTGGACCACCCATCAAGATCGTAACCTATGACGACCAGAGTAGCGATGAAACTGCCAAGGCGGTGGCTCGCCGCGTCGTCGCCAGTCCAGCGTGGTTAATGCTGGGGCCGGTGTTCAGCACGGCTTCGCTGGCAGCCGGGCCGGTCTACGCCGAAGCAGGCTTGGCTTCGCTACCGCCGACCGCCACGTCGGACTTGATCACCCAGAACGCGACGACATTCCGGGTCATTTTCAAGAACAGCGACCAAGGAGAGACGCTCGCGACCTACCTGTTTCGCGTATTGGGTCAGCGCCGGGCAGCAGTCTTTGTCGTGGATAGCGGGTATGGACACACCTTGCAAGAAGGCTTTGAGCGCACCGCTGGGCAGTTGGTAATTGACGCGCAGTATTACCGGTTTGCGACCGATGAACAGGCGGAGCCGTTTGTGCAGCAGATCGCCGCCGATCCTTCCCATCCGGCGGTGGTTTTTCTCACCCTGGATCCCGAAGGCGCGCGGTTGTTGACCAAGCTGCGCCGATTGGGCGTCACCGGGCCGTTTCTAGGCGGCGATGCATTCGGCGACGAGAGTTTCAGCCAGCTTTTGGCCGACCAATCGGAAGAGAGAACACAGCCCGGCTATTTCACCGATAATCTCTACGGTCTCGCCCCAGTGATTCTGGACTCGGCCAATGCCAATATTTTGGCCTTCGCCGAGCGCTTCCGGGCGCGCTTTGGCCACGATCCGGTCTGGTTTGCCATCGCTGGCTACGACGCGGCCAAACTGGCCGTGGCGGCAGTGCGGGCGGTGGCGGCCAACACCGAAATCAATGCCGATCTAAAGGCGCAGCGTACCGCCGTGCTGGCTTACCTGCTCGCCTTGAACCATACAGCGAAGGCGCAACCGGGGTTGCTTGGCCCGTTCTGGTTCGACGAGGCGCGGGCGCGGCAGCAGGTGATCCGCGTCGGGCGGTTCCACGGTGGGCGCTTCGCATCAGCTCCAGTCCAGTTCATGCCTGTCGCGAATCCTGATCCCGCCGAGATTACCTCTGGGACCGTTTTTGAGCTGGGGCCGGACCGCTACGCCCGACTCCAGCGGGTTGTCTACACCGGCGTATTTCTCAACGAAATCCCCCGCCTCGACCTGGCCCGAGCCAGTTTTAACGCCGACTTTTATCTCTGGCTGCGATTTGCCCGCGACGCCGGTCCCGGCAGCGCCGATCCAACCGATCTGATCTTTCCGAACCTGATCAGTGGCAGCTTCGACCGGACCCGCCCGGCGGAGCAGCGCAAATGGCAGATGGTTCCGAGTACTGGCTATGGCGGGTTCAGGGCGAGTTTCGCAATGATTTCGACTTGCGCCACTTTCCTTTCGACCGGCAGGCTTTGTCGCTGTCATTCTTCAACGCCCGTGCGCCGATGGAGCGAATTGTTTATGTGCTGGACAAGCGGACGGCGTTCAGTGCCCAAAATAGCCTGTCGCCGTCCCCGAACTCCGGTAATGCAGCAGCGGCGACCCAACCCGCCGCGCCCGCCGAGACGCTCGCGATAGCCTCGCCGGATGCGTTTCGCAATCTGACCCAGTGGGAACCGCTCGGCGCACGCGCGCGCCGCGAAAACCTGGTGACCCATTCCGCGCTCGGCGATCCGCGCCGCACTGGTGTGGAAAGCTATCGCGAGTTGTCGGGTTTCCTGGTGACCGTCGAGGTAGCGCGGCGCGCCGTCGCCACGCTGGTCAAGTCGTTGTTGCCGCTGTTGCTGATGACCCTGATTATGTACGCCTCGCTGTACTTTCCATCAGCGTTGCTCAAGGAGAAAGTGTCAGTTGCCATCACCGGCGCACTGTCCGGAGCGGTGTTGCTTTCCTCCATCAACAGTCAACTGGGCGGCATCGGCTATACTATTGCCGTGGAATACGTCTTTATGTGTTCTTCGCCTTGAGCTTGCTCTGCATCATCTCCGTGCTGAGCGCCGAGCGCTTGCGCGTTGCAAGCCAGCGTGAGTTTGCCGACCGCACTGAGTACTGGGCGCGCATGGTGTTTGCGCTCGCAGTCGTCGGCGTCCTAGTGGGCGCGTTGGGGCTGTACTGGAGCCGTTGAATTGGCGGCGTTTCGACTCTTTACCGCAATGGGCCAACAACCTGTTGCAGACAATCAAAACGTAGTAGGCAGGCATGAAAAAACCCGGAAATGACTGCTTCCGGGTTTTTTCATCTGCGGAACATCCAGCGACGCTATTTCTTCACCCGCAATTGCGCCTGCATGAAGTTCGCCAGCGTGCCTTCGGCCAGACCTGACCAAATATCAGAGGTTTGCTGAAAGGTGCGCATCGAGTCATAGAGTTTCTTGAAGTCGGGATTCCTGGCCGATTCCTCGGCGAAAATCTTCTGCGCAATCTCATAGGCCGCTTTTAGCACGTCATCGGGATAGCGTCGGAGCTGGGCGCCATTCTGCACCAGCCGCTGAATCGCCAGCGGATTCTTGGCGTCGTAAGCCGCCATCATGGTGACATTGGCTTCCGCCGCCGCTGCCTCAAACGCGGCTTGATAGGGCTTGGGCAGTTTCTCCCACTGCTCCTTGTTGACGTAGAACGACAGCACCGGGCCTGGCTCCCACCAGCCGGGGTAGTAGTAGAACTTGGCGACCTTATAGAAACCCAGCTTTTCATCATCGTAGGGGCCAACCCACTCAGCCGCGTCAATCGCGCCGCGCTCCAGTGCCGGATAAATTTCGCCGCCGGGCAAGGACTGCGGCACCGCGCCCAGCGCCGAGAACACTTCCGCGCCGAAGCCGGGGATGCGGATTTTCAAGCCCTTGAGTTCATCCAGTGTTTTGATTTCCTTGCGGAACCAGCCACCCATCTGGGTGCCGGTATCGCCGCCGGGGAAATTGACCACGTTGTATTTGGCGAAAAACTCGCGCAGCAAGGGCATTCCATCGCCAGCGTACATCCAGGCGAACATCTGCCGGGCGGTCAGACCAAAGGGCACCGCGCAGTCCAGCGAAAAGGCTTTGTTCTTGCCGTGGAAGTAGTATGAAGCGGTATGGCAAACCTCGACCGTGTTCTGCTGCACGGCATCGAGCACCCCGAACGGCGGCACGATTTCGCCGCCGGCGAACACGCGGATTTCAAACCGGCCTTCGGTAATTTCCGCAACCCGTCTGGACAAAACTTCGCCTGCCCCATAAATCGTATCCAGGCTTTTCGGAAAGCTCGAAGCCATCCGCCATTTTATGGTGGGCATGGCCTCTGCCTGAGCAATGGCGGGAACGACACTGGCTCCCGTCATAGTGGCTAAACCCAGTCCCGCCTGTCTGATGAATTCGCGACGCTGCATGATCTCCTCCTCATTAATTTTTTTGCCTTTGGTGATGCGCCGGGAACGGTTTGGCTGCGATGCGGCGCAGTCGCCCAGCCTATTTAACTCTATCAGAGGCTTGCTGGATTGCACCGACAGAGTGATTTCAGGACTTTCGCTCCATCCATTCGCTCTGACGCTTCGACACGCTCAGCGGTCGAAGGGCGTTCATCGGTAAAAAACGGGGTTCGACAGGCTCACCCTGAACGGCTTTAACTCCGAACCGAAAGTCCTGGATTTATTCAAGAGGCGCGATATGCCGGGCCAAGGTCGGTCGTGGCCACGCCTTTAAAAGGGCTTGCACCACGGTTGCCAACGGAATTGCAAAGAAAACTCCCCAGAAACCCCATAAGCCGCCGAACACCAGCACCGCAACGATGATGGCGATGGGGTGTAAATTGACCACTTCGGAAAAGAGCAGCGGCGCCAGGAGATTGCCATCCAGTCCTTGGATGATCAGATAGACGCCCATCAGCCACAGGAACTCTGAACCCCAGCCCCACTGGAAAAAAGCCACCAGGGCTATCGGTACCGTGACTACTACTGCACCAATATAGGGCACGATCACCGACAAACCATTCATTAGCGCCAACAGCATGGCGAATTGAAGATTCATAACCGCGAACGCCACATAGGTCGCTACCCAAACCACCAGAATTTCCATAAATTTGCCACGGACATAGTTGCCCATTTGCTGATCCACTTCGCTCCAGACCTGTTGCGCAAGATTATGATCGTGCGGCAAAAAGCCGATCAGCCATTCCAGAATCAAATCCTTGTCCTTGAGGAAAAAGAACACCAGCAATGGAGCCAGCACCAAGTAGACGATGATGGTCATGAAGCCAATCCCGGCCGCCAGCGACCACGACAGCGCTTTTTGTCCCCAGGTGCCGATTTCAGCCTTGAACGCGCCAATGACTTCCAGAATCTGCGCTTCGGTGATGAACTCCGGGTACAGGGTCGGCAAGCTCAGCAGCAGATTCTGACCCTTGACCAGCATGCTGGGAAGTTGCTGCACCAATTGGGTCAACTGTAGCGAGGCCATCGGCAATAAACCCAGCAACAGGAACAGCACGAAGGCCAGAAACAGCAGGAATACGATAATCACGGCAACCAGACGCGGCAGGCGTAGCCGATATCGCAATAATTGAACGATTCCTTCCAGCAGATAGGCAATCACCATACTGGCCAGCACCGGCGCCAGATCGCGGCCCATCAGCAAAATCACGCTGGCCCCAAACACCATCACGATGGTCAGGATCACCGCTTGTGGATCGTTGAACAGCCGCTGAAACCAGTCATTGATGATCTTCATGATGAACCTTGGCGTGTGGTGAGTGGTAGGCCGCACAATAGAATGATGTTAGCAACAAAGTTGTTGCTGTCCTAACCGCCAGCCGGTAGATGCAAGAACCAGCGCTACCGTCAGCGGTCTATTCATCCTCATTGCCTTATCAGCAAACGCTGATGGAACCAGTCAAGCCGGTTATGCTGTTATTTTTGCTAAATTGCACTAAAATAGTGCAATGGTGATGCTTTTTTCGATAACCCGCACCTTGATTCCGGCGATCAATGATCAGTCAAACGATCATTCATGTCGCACTTCATGCTACTGAAATATAAAAAACGATGGATTGGCTATTTTTGGGATGCAGTTTCCGCTTTGGCATCCCGGTTTGCCCCCCGATCCCGACCGGGTTCGTCTAAATCTGGATTGGTCTATGACTTGCATTACTTTATCCAGAGACATCCGCGATACTGCGGAACAGCCGGAACCAGAGACCGGCTGCTGAGTATTCACAGGGTTTGCCCTGACCGATTTGAACCGGAAGCCGACCCGCTTTCGCGACCTTGATGAGGTGATGACGATGACAATTTTTTAATCGCTACCTGTCGCGCTACGAAGAGAGCCGCGAAGAGACTTTCTCGCTCCAGGAGTACCTGGATCTGTGCAAAAAAGGGCCGAGCGCCTATGCCAGCGCCGCTGAACGGTTATTGCTGGCTATTGGCGAACCGGAAATGGTGGATACCCGCAATGACACCCGGTTGTCGCGCATCTTTCAAAATAAGGTGCTGAAGATTTATCCCGCCTTCCAGGAATTTCATGGAATGGAGGACGCCATTGAACAAATCGTGTCCTATCTCAAACACGCCGCGCAGGGGCTGGAAGAAAAAAAGCAGATTCTTTATCTGCTGGGGCCAGTCGGCGGCGGCAAATCGTCACTGGCCGAGCGGCTGAAGCAGTTGATGGAGCGAATTTCATTTTACGCCATTGAAGGTTCGCCGGTGTTTGAATCGCCCTTGGGGCTGTTTAATCCCGACGAAGACGGCCAGATTCTCGAAGACGATTACGGCATTCCGCGTCGCTATCTCCGTCACATCATGTCGCCGTGGGCCGCCAAGCGCCTGCGTGAATACAACGGCGATATTACCAAATTCCGGGTGGTGAAATTACGGCCTTCCATTCTGCATCAGATCGCGGTGGCTAAAACCGAACCGGGCGACGAGAATAATCAGGATATTTCTTCGCTGGTCGGCAAGGTGGATATTCGTCAGTTGGAGCATTTCGCCCAGAATGACCCGGACGCCTACAGTTTCTCTGGCGCCTTATGCCGCGCCAATCGCGGGCTGATGGAGTTTGTCGAGATGTTCAAGGCCCCAATCAAGGTGCTGCATCCGCTGCTGACCGCGACTCAGGAAGGCAATTACAACAGCACTGAAGGGTTGTCAGCCATTCCGTTTGAGGGAATCATTCTGGCCCACTCCAATGAGTCAGAATGGCAGTCGTTCAAAGGTAACAAGAATAATGAAGCCTTTCTCGACCGGGTTTATATCGTCAAGGTGCCTTATTGCCTGCGAGTGTCCGACGAGGTGAAAATTTATCAGAAATTACTGACCAGCAGTTCGCTGGCCGAGTCACCGTGCGCACCGGGCACGCTGGAAATGCTTGCGCAATTCTCGGTATTAACCCGCGTCAAGGAACCAGAGAACTCCAGCATCTTCTCCAAGATTCGGGTGTATGACGGCGAGAATCTCAAGGACACCGATCCGAAAGCCAAATCCATGCAGGAGTATCGCGATTACGCTGGAGTAGACGAGGGAATGACCGGCATTTCCACCCGGTTCGCCTTCAAGATTCTCAGTCAGGTTTTTAACTTCGATCACAGTGAAGTGGCCGCGAATCCGGTGCATCTGTTGTATGTGCTGGAACGGCAAATCGAACGTGAACAATTCACTCCGGAAGTCGAAGAGAAGTATTTGTCCTATCTCAAAGGCTATCTGGCGCCGCGTTATGCTGAGTTTATCGGCAAGGAATTACAGCAGGCTTATCTCGAATCCTATTCTGAATACGGCCAGAATATCTTTGATCGTTATGTGACTTATGCCGATTTCTGGATTCAGGATCAGGAATACCGCGATCCGGATACTGGCGAATCTTTTGATCGGCCTTCTCTTAATACAGAATTGGAGAAGATCGAGAAGCCGGCTGGCATCAGCAATCCCAAGGATTTTCGCAACGAGATCGTTAATTTCGTGCTGCGGGCGCGGGCTAATAATGCGGGCCGCAATCCAGCATGGACCAGCTACGAAAAGCTGCGGGCGGTGATCGAGAAGAAAATGTTCTCGAATACTGAAGACCTGTTGCCGGTCATCAGCTTTAATGCCAAGTCCAGCGTGGACGAACAGAAGAAACACGCCGAGTTTGTTGACCGCATGGTTGCTAAAGGCTATACCGCCAAGCAGGTTCGGCTGCTGTCCGACTGGTACTTGCGCGTTCGCAAGGCATCCTGAACAAGGGAGTAAACCGCTCATGGCCACGCTTATCGACCGCCGGATTGACGGCAGAAATAAAAGCACCGTCAACCGCCAGCGTTTTATCCGGCGCTTCAAAAGCCAGATTAAGAAGGCCGTGACCGAGGCTATGAATGGCCGCAGCATCACTGATATGGATAGCGGCGAGAAGGTCAATATTCCCGCCCGTGATCTCT
>JAAUTD010000357.1 GCA_012031845.1 Synechococcaceae cyanobacterium SM1_2_3 | reverse complement strand
ATCGTGGCCGCTAACGATCTGCTGGACGACTGGCTGGCGCAGGCGCTGGAACTACCCCGGCCTTCCGCAGCCTTGGCCGCAGCCCGGCTGCGCTATTGAGTGGCGCTATTCCGACTGGCCGAAAGCGCTGTTTGCCCGGCCCGGTGAGGCAGGGACGGTGCTGGATCGGCTGAGCGCGGTGATCGCTGAACCTGCGCCAGCGCCCAGCCCCGGCGTCATGCCCGCGCAACGGATTAAACTGCCCTCGCTGTTTGGCTTGTTGCGCTACTGGCGACGTTCGATAAGTTCATAAATGTTGGAAGGGTCTATCGCGGAGAAATTGATGAACAAGTCATTAAGAAATCTAGCCATGACTGGTGGTCTTGCGGTTTTTTTTATTGTGTCCGTGCTGAAAATTTTTCCGGCATCAGCATCAGCATTTGTGGTCGAGCAACTCAGCTACCCAACCCGGTGCGCGGAAGAAGATAACGTGATTCTAAAAATCCGTCCGGCCAGCAAGGAGATTAAGGGAGTCAATATCCTGGCGAAAAAACCCGTCTTTGATGCCAAAGACTATGTGGTGTCCAATGAGGCTGATTTCACCGGGTGTGATTGGTGGCTCAACAAGAAACATGACAATAAGGATTATTATCCAGGCTGTGATTCTGGCTATCTTGACAGGAATAATATATGCCAAAAGTCGGTAGTGGAAACCGTTTTCGATAACGGAAAATGGCGAATCGTAGGACACCGCAGCGCCCATTGGCAGCCATTCCTCAATCTAATCAATCAGGATGATCAGGCTGTTGGCGAGTATAAAAGCCTGACCATTCGCCGTTTCGATCCACCCGGTTCGGAAAGCGAGCCTTCAACGGTTGTTGTTGTTTATTCCGACGGGTACTTGCGCCCGGTTTATTTTTCCCGCCCCAATGAACCCAGTGGCTGGGGAGCCAGTTTCATTCTGGGCGATTCACAGTTCATCCAACTGATTACGCCAAGATTTTATAGCACTATCAAGCAGGTGAAGATTGTCAGATCCGCCGGTGAAAATCTGAATCTGGAATTGCTGTTTAGTGATCATCCTGACCATTCAGCAAAGCTGGTGGTTCATTACGATTATAATGCGCGGGGAATAGACTATTTTCCTCCTGAGAATAACAAGGAGCTGATGACTTTTGTTTCCATGTACCGAGATAACACATCATTTGACATAGAGGTTTTGAAGGGCGTAACAGGCGATAAGGAGCATATTTATAATGTTCTCGATCCGTTGATAAAAGGCTCTTTATTTACCCAATTTCTGTTGGACAAAAAGAATCCGTCCAAACACAACACGCTTTCCCCTGATTTTCAAATGACCGGGATTTATGGTGAAGATAAAACCCGCTCTGCCCAATAATCCACTCCAAAGACGCCTTATGATATTGATCTCAGGTCGAGTCCGCTTTTTAACCTGTTCTGGACAGCAGCCGTGAAGCCATCGCCTAACCCTCAAATGATGGGACATACTCTGCGCCGGGTAATGTTTTTTCTGCTGGTACTTATGACTACACTGGCCGCAATGGGATTAATGGTCAGCGTATTCCATACCGACGGCCTCAGCCCGATGGAACTGGTGCTACTGGCGCTTTATGTGATTTTGTTCAGTTGGATTTGCGTGTCGTTCTGGACCGCGTTCATGGGGTTTTGGGTGATTCTGACGGGGCGTGACCGCTGGGCCATTTCGCGCCAGCCGGGTTCAGCGCCGGATTCAGCGACATTGCCGCGCACTGCGATCCTGATGCCGATTTATAACGAGGATTCCGAGCGGGTATTTGCAGGCTTACGCGCTATTCATCAATCGTTGGCGGACACGGGCCGACTCAGCGACTTCGATTTCTTTGTGTTGAGCGACACCCGCGACCCGGACGTGTGGGTTGAGGAGGAGCTGCGCTGGCAGGACATGGTGCGGGCGCTGGACGGCAAGGGGCGGATTTTCTATCGCAATCGCCCGGAGAATATCAGTCGCAAAAGCGGCAATCTGGAAGATTTCTGCACCCGCTGGGGCGGTCATTACCGCTACATGATCGTGCTGGACGCCGACAGCATCATGAAGGGCGAAACCCTGGTGGAGATGGTGCGGATCATGGAGCGCCATCCTCAGGTGGCGTTGTTGCAAACCCCGCCCGTGCCGATCA
Source organism: Synechococcaceae cyanobacterium SM1_2_3 (assembly GCA_012031845.1). GTDB lineage: Bacteria > Pseudomonadota > Gammaproteobacteria > Competibacterales > Competibacteraceae > Contendibacter. Next base: position 1,726 of record JAAUTD010000357.1, on the reverse strand, counting down.
ACCGCGAATCGCTGTTCGCCCGCATTCTGCAATTCGCCGGCAGTTTATATGGCCGAATGTTCACCGCCGGCCTGAATTACTGGCAGTTGGGCGAGAGCAATTATTGGGGTCACAACGCTATCGTCCGGGTGCAGCCATTCCTGGATCATTGCGGCCTGCCCAAACTGCCGGGCCGCGAACCGTTCGGCGGCGACATTCTCAGTCACGATTTCGTCGAAGCCGCCCTGTTGCGCCGAGCGGGTTGGGAAGTGTGGCTGGCCTATGATCTGGAAGGCAGTTACGAGGAAATTCCGCCTACCCTGATTGATTACGCCAAGCGCGACCGGCGCTGGTGTCAGGGCAATCTGCAACATTTGCGGCTGGCGGTTTCCCAGGGTTTCAACGCCATGAGTCGGCTGCATTTTTCGATGGGGGTGATGTCGTATCTGGCCTCGCCGCTGTGGCTGCTGTTCCTGATCGCCACCGGGGTTGACGCCTATTTTCGGACCCAGCAGGAGCTGGTGTATTTCTTCGGGCAAAACTGGATTCCGGTGTGGCCGGTATCGTTCGCGGTGGAGATGACCACGGTGTTGCTGGTGACGCTGACCATGCTGTTTTTGCCAAAAGGACTGGCGCTGGCCTTGCTGCTCAAGGACGGCCGGTTGCGCCGCGCCTATGGCGGGATGTTCAATGCGACCCTGAGCGTAGTGCTGGAAACCGTGTTCTCGGTGCTGACGGCCCCGGTGCTGATGCTGTTTCAGACCAAATTCGTGCTGGCGATTCTGATGCGCCAGGCAGTGGGCTGGCCGTCGCAGCAGCGCGGCGACCGTATGACCAGCTTTCGCGAAGCGGCGCTCACACATGGATCGCAAACCTTGATCGGCGTGGTGGCGGGGGTGCTGAGTTATCAGTATGTGCCCGCGTTCTTCTGGTGGTTTACGCCGGTGCTGGTGGGCCTGGTGTTGGCGATTCCAGTATCCATGCTGTCCAGCAGCATCGCGCTGGGCCGCGAGTCGCGGCAATGGGGACTGTTTCTGACCCCGGAAGAAACTGAACCGCCCGCGGTGCTGGATTATCTGGAAGAAATTCTGACTGAGAATAAGCCGGTGTTGCCGGTGTTGCGCGAGCGTCATGCCAATCGCTTTATTCAAGTCGTGACTCATCCTTACGTCAACGCGCTGCATCGGTCGCTATTGCCCGAACGCGAGCCGCCCGGCAAACGGCGTCAGCATTACCTGGAAGGCTTGATTAACCAGTTGGAGGAAGAAGGTCCCGACAGCCTGAGCGCGGCTCAGAAGCGCGATCTGATTTCAGACCCGGAAACGCTGTGGCGGCTGCATACCTTGTTCTGGAGCCGATCCGCACTGGAGAGCTTGCCGTAATGCTGGCATGGTGGGGCAAGGCCCGCTAGAATCGTGGTTATTGGAGAGGTGGCAGAGTGGTCGATTGCGACGGTCTTGAAAACCGTTGACCCGCAAGGGTCCGTGGGTTCGAATCCCACCCTCTCCGCCAATTCCTGCTATCAGTAACATCCTGGCGTGGCGCTGAATCCCGGCGCAAACTTTCCTCCTGGCATTTTCCCTCCTGATTTTCCCGGCTGGCTTCCCAATCAATATCTATACGCGATGTGCAACTTTATCCGGTTAAACGGTCAGCAAGCCGTCCAAGTCGAGAGGCTCGCGACCTTGGCGGAGGTTAAGCCAAACGCCGACGGTATGAGCCAAGAGCTTGCGCGTGACTTGATTGG
>JAAUTD010000041.1 GCA_012031845.1 Synechococcaceae cyanobacterium SM1_2_3 | reverse complement strand
ATCGAAACGGTCGCGGACTACCGCCCGGGCGATCACGATGCCGGCGCAACCGCCGACTGCCTGAATGAAGCGCCATACGGTTAGCGTGGCAATGTCGGGGGCCAGCGCACAACCCGCCGAAGCGACAATATAGAGCACTAACCCGGCGTACAGCGGCGGTTTGCGGCCATAACGGTCGGCGAGTGGGCCATGCGCGATCTGACCCAGCGCCAGCCCGATAAAGAAGCTTGCCAAGGTAAATTGCGCCGCCGCCGGGTTGCGCCAAATTCAGCGGCAATCGTCGGCAGGCTCGGCAGGTACATGTCAATGGACATCGGCGCGAACGCCATCAGCGCACCGAGAATCAGCAGCCAGGACAGCGGCGGGTTAGTCAGGGGTCAAGCTCCAATAAGAGGTGCAAAAGCTGGATTGAATCAACCACGCCAGCCGGGAAGCAGGGTGGACAAGGCATCACGGATCGCTTCCGGGTTTTCAAGTCGGCGCATTAGTTTGCCGATGTATTGCAACTGACGTTTGCGGCCGCCGCGTTGAGTAATGCTTTGAGCCATTTGCACCGCCGCCCGCAACTCATCGGTCAGCGGCACTCGCTTCAATTGCGCTGGAGTCAGTTCGACCAGTTGCTCACCCAAATCCTGCAACGCGGTCGCTTCGCGCTTGCGCTGGCTTTTGCTGGGGGGCAGCGGAGCTTCCGGGTCATACGGTTCTTCGTCGGCAAAATCGTCGGCGACATCTTCTTGGGGCATGGCGGGATTCTCTGGCGATATGGCGCGGGCGTGGAAAGCCGATATTGTGCCTCATGGCGACCAGGCATAAGCCATAAAAAAGCCTTCGCGGATGCGAAGGCTTTTTCGCCATTAGCCAATGGCGCTAATTTAGCTGGCGGCGCGGTCTCCGGTGTAGCAGCCAGTAGCCGGGAGTTAGGTTGCCAAAAAAACCGGCAACTTAGCCTACGCGGCTGCCGCTTACAGCGGCAATGAGCTTGTCCAGGACTTCCACTGGGATTTCGTTTGATTTGGCGTCTGTCAACCTTTGTTTTAGGTTGGTGGCATACGTCACATCGATTTCACCCCTGAGAGCGCCCTCGACTCTCTCAAACGCAAGGAAAACCTCAAGTCGGTTAATCTCTCGCAGTCCAGTTGTATTAGCTGACGGCGGAGAAACACGGTTCACGATTTTCATGTCCTCGCTGGTGAGAACTTCGCTGTATTTAAAAGTTGTCCACCCGCTGGCTGGCTGGCTGGCTGGCTGGCTGGCTAGCTTCTGGACTAAGCCAGCCGATCTGATACTGGAAATGGAAGAAATGTTCATGCGGTCTCCGCTATTGAAAGTTGCAATAACTTTTCTCGTTCCCACGCTCTGGCGTGGGAGTCAGAATCTTAGCCGCTCATAGGAAAGTCTACACGAGGAAAGATATTGAGCTTTTTGTAGAATGGGCACACTACGCTTTGCGCATCTTAACTCTCATAGCCTAAAAATCATGAGGAATTGAGGGAACACAGCAAGATGCCCGTTCGACACTGCATAAAAAAGCCTTCGCATCAGCGAAGGCTTTAACGATTGCGCCCGTGGCATCACGGGCAGGAAATAGCGATCAGGCCGATTCGGTGGCCGCCTCGCGCTGCGCCGAATTCGATTGAGCAGCAGTTTCAATATCTTCAACAGGTATGGCGACCGTGATGCGCATTCCGTAAAAGCTGCGATAGACAAACACCAGGTTGACCACCAGGAACAGGGCCGCCAGGGTCATGGTCATGGCTTGATGACCTTGCGCTTGCAGACCCACCGCCATTTCCACCGCCAGCAAGCCGAACAGGTGGTGAACTTGATGATCGGGTTCATCGCCACCGAGCAGGTGTCCTTGAACGGGTCGCCCACGGTGTCGCCCACTATCGCAGCAGCGTGTAGATCAGTGCCTTTGGCCCGCAATTCAGTTTCCACGATCTTCTTGGCGTTATCCCAGGCGCCGCCCGCGTTCGCCATGAACACCGCCTGATACAGGCCGATGATCGCCAGCGAAATCAGATAGCCGATGAAAAAGAACGGCTCGATGAAGGCGCAGGCCAGCGTACCGAAGAACACCGCCATGAAGATGTTGAACATGCCTTTTGCGCGTAGATCGTGCAGATTTCGACCACTTTCTTGCTGTCTTCCGCCGATGCCTTGGTGACGCCATCCAGCTTGATATGGGCCTTGATGTATTCCACCGCCCGATACGCGCCGGTAGACACCGCCTGAGTGCTGGCTCCGGAGAACCAGAAGATGGTCGCGCCGCCGGAGATCAGACCCAGCAGGAACGGCGGATAAAGCAGCGAGAGTTTTTCCAGATTGATAGTGAGGCCGCCGGTCAGCAGCATCACGATGGAGAACACCATAGTCGCCGCGCCGACCACTGCCGTACCGATCAGCACGGGTTTGGCGGTCGCTTTGAAGGTATTGCCTGCGCCGTCGTTTTCTTCCAGCAAATCCTTGGCGATCTCAAAGTTCAGATCGAAGCCAAAATCGCGCTTGACCTCGGCTTTAATGCCGTCAATCTGTTCAATCGTGGACAACTCATAGACTGACTGCGCGTTGTCCGTCACCGGGCCATAGCTGTCCACCGCAATCGTCACCGGCCCCATGCCCAAAAAGCCAAAGGCGACCAGACCAAACGAGAACACCGCCGCCATAATGACCGCTTTGGCCGGATCGGGATTGATCACCGCCGCCAGTTGATACTGCGACACGATGTAGGCCCCCGACATCAGACCAACAATCACCACGCCCATCCAGAACGCCGAGAAGTTGCCGGCCGTCAGACCGGCCAGAATGTTCAGACTGGCGCCGCCTTCGCGGGAAGCCGTCACCACTTCGCGGACATGGCCGGAACTGGTCGAGGTAAACACTTTTACCACTTCAGGAATGATGGCTCCGGCCAGGGTGCCGAAGGTGATGATCAGCGACAATTGCCACCACAGATGACCGTAGACTTTGCCCGCGACCGAGAGATTGCCGATCAGCAGGAACGATACGATAAAGGTCAGCAACAGCGAAATGCCGGAAGTAATCCACACCAGCGAAGTCAGCGGCGCTTCAAAATCAAAGCGATCCTTGTCGCCATACATTTTTTCGGCGCGTCTTTCGTTGACGATATAGGAGACGCCAGAGGCCACGATCATCATCACCCGCATCACGAAAATCCACACCAGCAGTTGCACCTGCACCGCCGCATCCGGCACCGCCAGCATGATGAAGCTGATCAAGGCCACGCCAGTCACGCCATAGGTCTCGAAACCGTCCGCGGTCGGGCCGACTGAATCACCCGCGTTGTCGCCGGTGCAGTCGGCGATCACGCCGGGATTGCGGGCGTCGTCTTCCTTGATGCCAAAAACGATCTTCATCAAATCGGAGCCGATGTCGGCGATCTTGGTAAAGATGCCGCCAGCGATCCGCAGCGCCGCCGCGCCCAGCGATTCGCCAATGGCGAAACCGATAAAGCATTTACCCGCCAGCGCCGGGGATACGAACAGCAGAATCGCCAGCATGATCAGCAATTCGGTGGAAATCAGCAGCATCCCGATGGAGATGCCGGATTTCATCGGAATGGCGTACACCGGAAACGATTTGCCTTGCAGCGAGCAAAGGCGGTGCGGCTGTTGGCCAAGGTATTGATGCGGATGCCAAACCAGGCGACGCCAAATGAACCGGCGATGCCGACCAGCGAGAAGGCCAGAATCAGGATCACCTCACCAGTCGCCATCTGCTGGACCCAGCCAAAGTAGGCGACGATGATGACTGCAATAAACGCTTCCAGAATCAGCAGGAACTTGCCCTGCGTCAGCATGTAGGTTTTGCAGGTTTCATAAATTAGTTCGCTGACTTCGGCCATTGACTGATGCACCGGCAGGCGGCGAATCTGCTCATACATCAGTGCGCCGAACACCAGACCGCCGACACACACAAACAGGCCGAGGAACAGCAGAGTCCAGCCGGAGATGCCGCCCAGAAAGCTGGCCAGCGCCACATCGCCGAGATTGGGTAATACCAGATTGGCTTCACTGACATGGGCGGGGTTGGCGAACGCCGGAAATGCGCTCAGTCCGAGCAGGAGTAGCAGCAATCCCAATACGGGGTATACCATGCCCTGACGCGATTTAGACGCAGGGGCCGAAGTTGCAAATGTCATGAATTTTTCCTCCCTCAAGGGCGTGTTAAGCCGCCATAGCCCGAAAATGGGCGTCGCGTGTTCGGTTAGCAAATGCCATGCCCGATAACAAATATAGCTAACTGATTGTCAAGAATGGTTTTTTATCGGGCAGCTATTATTCGCTATCATAAACATGACAGCATAGCGATGGTAATTGTTAGCAATAGCACAAATTCCTTCCTCAAACGCGGTGTTCGACTTTCAGGTGTTCAGACCCTCAACCTGTAGGTCTGGGCTGGATCGGCAACCTCCCCTGCTCTTATAGAACTTATACCAATTCCGCATAGATTTTTAGGTGGGAGCGCGGCCTAAGCGCTGCTCCTACTTGCCTTTGTTAGCGCCTACGGCATGTTCAGAAACGCTGACAGAACTTTCGCTCCATCCGTTCGCCCTGACGCTTCGGCAAGCTCAGCGGTCGAAGGGCATTCATCGGTAAAAACGGGGTTCGACCGGCTCACCCCGAACGGTTTTTGAATCCAAGACGAAAGTCCTAATGGTGTTAACAGCCCTGCCTGAAGGAAGGGGTCTTTCGCGCAAAATCTTGATAAAGTCTTCCAGCGGAATAGTGGTCGCTCCGTGAGGTTGAGGTGGTTGGCTCCTCTCCGCTTAACTCACATCGCCACGCCGCATCAGCCTGCCCTCATCTCCCCTCGAAAAGTCGAACATTGCGTTTTTATGCTTTTTTTCCGCGCCTTTCGATCCTTTAATTGCATGGGAACCTCGCCATCATGCCTCAAACTGCTTTCATTACCGGCGCAACATCCGGCTTCGGCGCCGCCTGCGCCCGCCGGTTCGCCGCCGACGGCTGGACTCTGATTATCTGCGGTCGGCGTCAGAATCGGCTGGCTGCGTTGTGCGCCGAACTGAGCAAATCCACGACGGTTCACGCTATTCCGCTCGATGTGCGCGATGAAGCCGCCGTCAACGCCGCTATTGCAGAGTTACCGGACGAGTTCGCAGCGGTGGATTTACTGGTCAACAATGCCGGACTGGCGTTGGGACTGGAACCGGCGCAACGCTGCGACATGGACGACTGGCAGCGGATGATTGACACCAACATCAAGGGACTTTTGTATTGCACTCGCGCCATTTTGCCGGGAATGGTGGCTCGCAATTGCGGCCACATCATCAATATCGGTTCGGTGGCCGGCAACTACCCCTATCCCGGCGGCAATTGTGTATGGCGAGACCAAGGCGTTCGTCAAACAGTTTTCGCTGAATCTGCGCGCCGATTTGCTGGGGACGCGGGTGCGGGTGACCAATGTTGAACCCGGTCTGGCGGAAAGCGAATTTTCGCTGGTGCGGTTCAAGGGCGACAGCGCCAAAGCCGCCCGCATTTATGAAGGGACTCAGCCGTTGCGGCCAGAGGACATCGCTGACATCGTGCATTGGGCGGCTCATCAGCCGCCGCACGTCAACATTAACCGGGTGGAAGTGATGCCGGTGAATCAGGCGTTTGCACCGTTTGCGATCAGTCGCGACTGTTAGCAACAGCTATGGGGCGACTCTAAGCCAGAACGTGACCGGGCCGTCGTTGATCAGGCTGATCCGCATGTGTGCGCCAAACCGCCCGCTGGCTACGGGCGCATGGCGCTGGATGGCCTGATTCAGCAAATAGGCAAACAGCCGCTCGCCTTCAATCGGCGGCGCGGCGGGGGCAAAACTGGGCCGCAGCCCTTTTTGGGTATCGGCGGCCAAGGTGAATTGTGGAACCAGCAACAAACCGCCGCCGACATCGCGCAAGCTCAGGTTCATCTTGCCATCGGCGTCGGCGAATACCCGGTAGCCCAACAGACGATCCAGCAGTCGATCCGCTTCCGCTTCGCTATCGCCGCGCTCGACTCCAATCAAAGTCAGCAGACCCGCGCCAATTTCGCCAGCCCGGTCATTGCCTACATCAACCCGCGCTTCAGTCACCCGCTGCAACAGTCCAATCATTCCAGCCGATCCGCAAAGCTTTGAGTCGCGGTAATCAGTGCGTCCACAATCCCCGGCTCGGTGGCGGCATGACCAGCCGCGCCGATGATCCGCAATTCCGCTTCCGGCCAGGCCCGGTGCAAGGCCCAGGCGTTGTCCAGCGGACAAATCACATCGTAGCGACCGTGAATGATGACGCCGGGAATGCCGCGCAACCGACTGGCGTTGCGCAACAATTGATCCGGTTCCATGAAACATTGATTCACGAAATAATGGCATTCGATCCGGGCTAATCCCAGCGCCCGGCGGGCTTCGCCAAAATGATCAACCAGCGCCTGGCTGGTTTCCAGCGTCAGGGTCGCGCCTTCCCATATTGACCAGGCTTTCGCCGCCCGCAACCGCTCCAGTTCATTGCTGCTGGTCAGGCGTCGGTAATAGGCTTGCATCAGATCATGCCGCTCGGCAGCCGGAATCGGCGTCAGAAAATGCTCCCACCAGTCCGGGAACAGGCGGCTGGTTCCTTCCTGATAAAACCAGGTCAAATCCCGCTCGCGGCACAGGAAAATGCCGCGCAGGATCAAGCCGAGAACTCGTTCTGGATGCGTTTCGGCGTAGGCCAGCGCCAGCGTCGAACCCCAGGAACCGCCAAAAACCAGCCAGCGATCAATACCGAGATGTTCGCGCAGCTTTTCAATATCGGCGACCAGATGCCAGGTGGTGTTGTCGCGCAATTCGGCGTGCGGCGTGGACTGGCCGCAACCGCGTTGATCAAACAGCACGATGCGATAGCGTTGCGGATCGAAGAATCGCCGATGCAGCGGTTCAAAACCGGCGCCGGGACCGCCATGCAGAAATAACACCGGCAGACCGTCGGGCACGCCGCATTCCTCGACGTGCAGGGTGTGCAGTTCATCTACGGCGAAACGCTGGCTGGCATACGGCTTGATGTCGGGAAATAGAATGCGCATGAACACTCTCACAATGCGGGGAGATGAAACTCCAGTGGAGCAGGGTTGCTGCCGATTCTACCCGCAATCCAGGCGCTTTTAGAGGGTGCATGCTATTTCAACTTTGCGTCCACCTCACAGCCCGTTGACTACACAACGGGCAGGATGACCGTTCTACAACGCTCAACCGCCGAGTGCGCCGAAGCGTCAGGGCGAAGGGATGGCGCGAAAATCCTGCTTGATTTATGCCTGCTTCAGTTTCGCTCGCTGTTCCTCCAATCGCTTCACCGACACTGGCGCAATGGTTTTCAACTCCTGGGCGAACAGCGAAACCCGCAACTCTTCCAGCAACCAGCGAAATTTAATCAATTCAGGATCATATCGTTCCTGTTTGGCCGCATTTTCCAACAGTCTTTTACAATGCGCCCAGAGTCGAATGACATCACCCGAACGCTGCCGATCTCTATCGGGCGCTTGGCGGAGTTTTTGTAGCCGTAACGCCATCGCCCGCAAATAGCGCGGCAGATGCGGCAGCCACTCCGCTGGGGTCTGACTGAGAAAGCCAGGATAAACCAATTGCGCTAACTGCTCGCGGCAATCCGCTATTGCTTCAGGCCACGCCAGCACTCCTTCGTTATTCAGCAGACGGCGGACTTCGTGATACGCCGCCAGAATCGCATCGGCGGTATCGCACACTTCAACCCGCATAGTTGCTAGTCGAGGCTTGCCATGTTCCAGCAGCGCGGCAAATGCCGCCGCATCACGCGGTAATGGCGCGTCATGCAGAAAAGACCGGTCGAGAATCGCATTGAGCAAATCTTCACGCAGCGTCTCCTGTGTCCCCAAACCGACATAGTGCAAGGTCATCCGCTGAAAATGCGGCAAATCGCGGGACAGGGCTTTAAAAGCGGTTCCCAGTTTCCAGCCCATCAAGCGGCGCAAACCAGCGCGAGTCGCCAGGTCCGCCCGCATCGACGAATCCAGAATCCGCAGCGCCACGGTTCCATCCGCTTCCGCAATCAATGCCGGATAGCCGCGCAACTGAATTGCGTTGCGGACGAAATTGACTTCTTTCGGCAATTCGCCGAAGTCCCAGTCACGCAGTCGCTCTCGCTCGAATTCCGGAGTCGGTAGCGCGGCGAAACCAGCCCGCGCTGCGCCGCGTAATTGCGCCTGAAGCAGCGGCCAATCGCGGCCAACGGCCAGCATTTCCCCTTCAGCGTCAATCACCTGAAAGCGCATTCGCAAATGAGTCGGTACGGCGTCTGGATTCCAGGCGTCTTCAGGAATGCGTACTCCGGTCATGCGCTCCAAATGTTTCGCCATTGCTTCGCTCAAGGCTTGCCCATTCGGTTCCATGACGGCCAGCAAGGCCTGTACATAATTCGGCACCGGCACGAAATGACGCCGCAATGTTTTCGGCAACGATTTCAACAAGGCCGCCATTTTTTCTGCCTGCAAACCCGGCACCAACCAATCCAACCGCTTTGGATCCACTTGATTGACTGCCGCCAGCGGCACGGTCAGGGTTACCCCGTCATCGTCGGCGCCCGGAGTAAAGCGATAACTTAAAGGCAATTTCAAGCCATCAAGATTGAGATGATCGGGAAAGCGTTCGCCATCTACTGCGGGTCCGCTTCGGCTAATAACGCGGCGCGGTCGAGAAACAACAGGCGCGGATTTTCCCGTTCGGCTTGCTTGCGCCAAGTCTCGAAAGAGGGGCCGCTGTAAATGCCTTCAGGAATGCGTTCCGCGTAGAAACGGTACAGCGTTTCCTCGTCGGCCCATAAATCGCGGCGAGCGCGAACTTCCAGTTCTTCGAGTTCTTCCAGCAGTTGCCGGTTATGGCGGAAGAACGGCGCTTTGCACTCATACTCACCCAACACCAGCGCATGGCGGATGAATAGATCCCGCGCCAGCGCCGGATCGAGCGGCCCATAATTCACCCGGCGATTGGCAATAATCGGCAGGCCATATAATGTCACTCGCTCAATGGCGCTGACCTGAGCGCGGCGCTTTTCCCAATGCGGTTCAGCGTAATTGCGCTTGAGCAAATGCCCAGCCAATCCTTCGACCCATTCGGGATCAATCCGGGCGGCAGTGCGGGCGTATAAGCGCGTCGTCTCCACCAGTTCCGCCGCCATCACCCAACGCGGCTGTTTTTTGAATAAACCGGAACCGGGAAACAAAATAAAAATTGCGGCCACGGGCGCCGAGATAAGCATTTTCCTCTTGTTTGAATCCCAAATGACCGAGCAAGCCGGTTAATAACGCCCGATGCAGATTGGGATGCGCGGCCGGTTCGCTATTCAGCCGCATTCCCATTTCCGTTACTCGTCCCAATAATTCCTGATGCAGGTCATGCCATTCCCGCATTCTCACAAAGGAGAGAAAATCAGCCTGGCAGAGATTGCGCAACTGATTTTTGGAGAATTGCCGCGCCTGTTCATGGTAGTAATTCCACAGATTGAGCAGAGCCACAAAATCGGACTGTTCGTCGCGGAAGCGGCGATGTTTTTCATCCGCCGCCTGCTGTTTATCCAGGGGCCGTTCCCGTGGGTCCTGAATCGCCAGCGCCGCGACAATGATTAAAGTCTCGCTGAGGCAGCTTTCCCGTTGCGCCGCCAATAACATTCGCCCCAAACGCGGGTCCACCGGCAATTTCGCCAGTTGGCGGCCCAAATCAGCAATTTGGCGCTGTTCATTCACCGCCTGCAACTCGAACAGCAGCCGGAAACCGTCGCTGATCTGGCGCGAATCCGGCGGTTCGACAAAAGGAAAATCTTCCGGCTTGCCCAGATTCAATGCGCTCATTTGCAAAATCACCGCCGCCAGATGAGTCCGCAGAATTTCCGGATCGGTGAACGCGGGACGGCTCTGAAAATCTTCTTCGGAGTACAGGCGAATGCAGATGCCGGCGCTGACCCGGCCACACCGCCCGGCCCGCTGATTGGCGCTGGCCTGAGAGATTTTTTCTACTGGCAACCGCTGAATCTTGCTGCGCGGGCTATAGCGGCTGATCCGCGCTGTGCCAGGATCGATGACGTAGCGAATGCCAGGCACGGTCAGCGAAGTTTCGGCCACATTGGTCGCCAGCACGATACGCGGCCGGCCCCGCGACTGAAATACCCGGTTTTGCTCAGTGGCCGAGAGGCGGGCGTACAGCGGCAATACTTCGGTATTCGGCGGATGATGCTTGCGCAGGCTTTCGGCGGTTTCCCGAATTTCACGCTCGCCGGACAGAAAAATCAGAATGTCGCCTGGCCCTTCCAGCCACAATTCGTCCACCGCATCCAGAATCGCCTGCTGCATATCGCGGTCGCGCTCGTCTTCATCAGTCGCCGTCAGTGGCCGATAACGGGTTTCCACGGGATAAGTTCGCCCGGAGACTTCAATAATCGGCGCGTTGCTGAAATGGCGGGAAAAGCGTTCCGGGTCAATGGTCGCCGAAGTGATGATCAGTTTCAGATCGGGGCGGCGCGGCAGCAGCCGTTTCAAATAGCCCAGCAGAAAATCAATATTCAGACTGCGCTCGTGGGCCTCGTCAATGATGATGACTTCGTATTGCTCCAACTGGCGGTCGCTTTGGGTTTCCGCCAGCAGAATGCCGTCAGTCATCAGCTTAATCACGGCGTCCGGCCCTACCCGGTCGGAAAAGCGAACCTTGTAACCGACTTGGCCGCCGACGGTGGTTCCCAATTCAGCAGCGATGCGTGTCGCCACTGATCGGGCGGCGATCCGGCGCGGCTGGGTGTGGCCGATCAGGCCAGCGGCGCCATAACCGAGCGCCAGACAGATTTTCGGCAATTGCGTAGTCTTGCCAGAGCCGGTTTCGCCACACAGCACAATCACTTGATGATCGCGAATCGCGGCGGCAATGGTCTCGCGATGGGCGTTGATGGGCAGGCTGTCGTCAAAATTGGGTTGCGGCAGCACAGCGCGGCGTTCGCACAATCGAATCGCGGCGGCATCCAGTTCAACAACCAATTGTTGCAAAGCGAGATCGACCGGCTTGCCGTCGCGCTGGCGGCGTTGCAGGCTATTCAGACGGCGTTCAAAACGGATGCGATCGCAATTAGGGCATTCGATCAGGCGGGCTTGCAGTAAACCGAACATGTTTTCCACGAAGATTGACGAGACGTTGGATAGGGAGTGAATTTTTGCATTAAGGCGCTGCAAGCATGGATAAAACCGGCTTGCGGAACAGGATGCTTTGGCGTAGTTTTTCAGGGCGGGTAAGAGTCCTCAACTTGCAAACGCCCCGCGTTAAGGGCCTGAATGAGGTTGCGCGTTAATGCGTACAGGAACGGTAAAGTGGTTTGACGAAGCCAAGGGGTTTGGTTTCATTGTCCCGGAAGATGGCGGCAGCGATGTCTTTGTCCATTACTCGGTGATCGAGGGCAAAGGATTTCGAACTCTGACTGAAAACCAAAAGGTCGAGTTTGAAGTCAAGGCAGGCCCTAAAGGCCCGCAAGCAACAATGGTCAAAAAACTGGCGGAAAAATAACATTTCCTATCCATCAAATTCAGCCAAAAGCCCCTTTTATCCGGGGCTTTATCGTTTTATGGTTGTTTGGCTTCGTTATAATGCCCCGAAATTGCAGTCGAACGGCGCGAAATAAGCCCAGTCATGCAAAACAGAATGGTCTCCCAATGAAAACGGATAGCCTGTTTTACCGGTTATTTCAGCAATGGCCAGGACTGGTGCTGGAACTGGCCGGGATTCAGGTCGCCGATCCCGGCGATTACCAATTTCGATCCGAAGAAATCAAGCAAACCGCGTTTCGGGTAGATGGCCTGCTGATTCCGCCCGCCCGCCAGATGGAGGCGCCACTGGTGTTTGTTGAAGTCCAATTCCAGCCCGATGCGGAATTTTACGGCCGCTTTTTCGCCGAAATTTTCCTGTATCTGTATCGGGCTAAACCGGCGCATCGCTGGCAGGCGGTGGTGATTTATCCTGACCGCACCGCGGAAACCGACGCCAGCCCGCATTATTCAGTGCTGCTGCACAGTTCGCAAATTACCCGGATTTATCTGGAAGATGGGCAGAACCAGCCCGCAGATACGCTCGGCTTGGCGCTGGTGCAACTGATCGTCAGTCCGGCTGAACAAGTGCCGATGCAGGCGCAAGCACTGGTGCAAACCGCGATGCGGGATACTGCGCCCGGCCTGCTGTTATCTCAGGTCATGGATCTGATTGAAACGATTTTGGTGTACAAGCTGCCACGGTTAAGCCGTGAGGAGGTTCGCAACATGTTGGGATTGCAAGACACCAGTCTCAAGGAAACCCGGTTCTATCAGGAAGTGTTCGCCGAAGGCCGACAGGAAGGCCGACAGGAAGGCGAAGTGGGAGAAAGTCGCCGTCTGGTTTTAAGGCTGTGGTCAAGGCGGTTTGGGCCACCCCAGCCTGATTGCGAAGCCACTCTCAACCGTCTAAGTCTGGCGCAAACCGAGGCGTTGGCCGAGGCGCTGCTGGATGTGCGGGAAGTCGCCGAAGCCTTCGCCTGGTTACGCAGCCAGGGCATTTCCATCCATGAATAAGCTAAAAAACTGTTTTTATCCCTTTAACCATCAGCTTTTCTGCTGTCCGCGCCAATGACCTTGGCCTTATTCAATGCGCTCCTGGCGAGCGCAACCTATGGATTTCGTTTGTGATCGAACAATTGCGCAACATCGCTATTATCGCCCACGTGGATCATGGCAAGACCACGCTGGTGGACAAACTGCTGCAACAGTCGGGTACGCTCAGCGACCGGGCGCCCGTGGAACGGGTGATGGATTCCAACGACCTGGAAAAGGAACGCGGCATCACTATCCTGGCCAAGAACACTTCGTTGCACTGGCGCGATTACCGCATCAACATCGTGGACACGCCTGGACACGCCGATTTTGGCGGCGAAGTAGAACGGGTGTTATCAATGGTGGATTCGGTGCTGCTGCTGGTGGACGCGGTGGACGGCCCGATGCCGCAAACCCGCTTCGTCACCCAGAAAGCGTTCGCAATGGGTTTCCGCCCCATTGTGGTCATCAACAAGATTGACCGGCCCGGCGCCCGCTCGGCCTGGGTGCTGGATCGCACTTTCGATCTGTTCGACCGGCTCGGCGCGACTGACGAACAACTGGATTTTCCGGTGATCTACGCTTCGGCCCTGCACGGTTACGCCGGTCTGACCGAAGAGGTGCGTTCTGGCGACATGACCCCGCTGTTTGAAACCATTGTCAGCCAGGTCAGCCCGCCGCAGGTGGATCGCGAAGGGCCGTTCCAGTTGCAAGTGAGTTCGCTGGGCTATAACAGCTATGTTGGAGTCATCGGCATTGGCCGCATCCGCCGGGGCAAGGTTAAGACCAATACCCCGGTGGTCATCCTGGATCGGCATGGCAATCGTCGCAATGGCCGGGTGCTGCAAGTGCTGGGCTTTCAGGGCCTGGAGCGGATTGAATTTCCCGAAGCCTCCGCTGGCGACATCATTGCCTTTACCGGGATCGACGGGCTGGGGATTTCCGATGTGCTGTGCGATCCCAGTTGTGTGGAGTCGTTGCCACCCCTCAAGGTGGACGAGCCCGCCATGAGCATGACCTTTCAGGTCAACACCTCGCCGTTGCCGGGCGTGATGGCAAATTCGTCACCAGCCGCCAGGTGCGCGAACGCCTGTACCGGGAGCTGATCCACAACGTCGCGCTGCGGATCGAGGACACTGAAGACCCGGACAAATTCAAGGTCTCCGGGCGCGGCGAACTGCATCTGTCCATCCTGATCGAGAATATGCGCCGCGAGGGCTACGAACTGGCGGTGTCGCGCCCGGAAGTAATCCTGCGCGACGTGGACGGCGAGCTGCACGAGCCTTACGAGCAACTGACCGTGGACGTGGAGGAACAACATCAGGGCACGGTGATGGAAAAGCTCGGCGAACGGCGCGGCGATTTATTGGACATGCAGCCCGATGGCAAGGGCCGGGTGCGGCTGGATTACCTGATTCCGGCGCGGGGGTTGATTGGGTTCCAGACCGAATTTTTGACCGCCACTTCCGGCACCGGGCTGATGTACCACGTTTTTGACCGCTATGGGCCAATGAAGAAAGGCTCCATTGGCGCACGCAATAACGGGGTGTTGATCGCCAATGGCACCGGCAAGGCGCTGGCTTACGCCCTGTTCAATTTGCAGGAGCGCGGGCGGCTGATGGTCGGGCACGGCGATGAAGTGTACGAAGGCATGATCATCGGCATTCATTCGCGGGAGAATGATCTGGTGGTGAACCCGCTCAAGGCCAAACAACTGACCAACATGCGAGCTGCCGGTTCGGACGAAAATATCCTGTTGACGCCGCCAGTGCGGATGAGCCTGGAACAGGCGCTGGAATTCATTGATGACGATGAATTGGTTGAGGTGACGCCAAAATCCATTCGGGTGCGCAAGAAATTGCTGCTGGAACACGAGCGCAAGAAAGCGGGGCGGCAAGGCGGCTGACGATCTTTGCCAATGATAGCGGGCCGTTTTTCTCAAAAGTTTTTTTGTATAGTAGCGAAGGGCTGTTTGGGGCAACGCGCTGCCACGGGAACGGGGAGCCGTCAACCACAGCCCTTATTCATTCCACTGGGAGAGGTTAAACGTAATGGCAGAACAAAAACTTGGTAATCCTGCGGTCGTTGGCTTGGCTGGCTTCGGCCTGACCACGCTGGTGCTGTCAATTTCACAACGTCGGCTGGATGCCCAGCATTGGGCCGGTGGTCTGGCTGGGACTTATGTTTGGCGGCACCGCGCAACTGATCGCCGGTTTGCAGGAAATGAAGACCGGCAACAATTTTGGCTACTGCGCTTTCACCTCTTATGGCGCCTTCTGGATTGCCCTTTGCCTGATGCTGCTGGGCAATAAATATGATCTGTTCAAGGCGGGCACCGAAGACGTGGGCTATTTCCTGATTGCCTGGACCCTGTTCACCGCAATTTTGTGGGTCGGCTCGCTGCGGATTCATGGCGCAATGGCCTTCACCTTCACCACACTGTTGATCGGCTTCATCCTGCTCGATCTGGCTCACTTCGGCTATCCCGGTCTGACGGTGGTCGCGGGCTATGAACTGATGATCTGTGCGCTGGCGGCCTGGTACATGATGGCCCGGATCATCCTGAACGAAATTTACGGCAAAGAACTGTTGCCGGCCGGTAAGCCCTGGCTTTCCTGAAGGCTGGCTTGCCGTGTACTGACTGCCGAATAACGAGGAGATATTGAATAATGCGAAAAACAATGCTTGCTTTGGTCGGCCTGACTCTGGGCATCGCCCCCGTCATCACGCTGGCTGACGATCACACCACTGCTACCGCTGAAGAAGTGGTCACCAAGGTTCGCGAAGCCGTCCAGTACCTGAATAGCAAGGGTCTGGCGGGCTTCTCGGATTTCAACAACAACAAGGATGCCCGCTGGGTGTGGAAGGACAGCTATGTATTCGTCTATAGCTGCCGGGATAACGCGATGATCGCGCATCCCTTGCGTCCCGATCTGGTGGGTAAGCCGATCCTGCAAATGCGCGATGATAAGGATCACCCGATCTTCCAGGATTTGTGCAAGGCCGGCGCTAACAAGAATGGCGGCTGGGTTGAGTATTGGTGGCCCAAGCCCGGTGAAGGCAAAGCCTCGCGTAAAATTTCCTATGCCCACAGCGCCGAGGTTTCGTTCAAGCCGGATATTCAAGTGGCTGCCGGTATCTACGACGATAAACTGACCCCTGATGAACTCAGCAAGCTCGCTGAGCAGTCTGCCGGGCCGAAGAAAGCGGTTCCTTAATCTTCTGGGCATGACTGACCTCCCCGCTCGACTGGCCGGGGAGGTTTGTCGTCAACCCGATTTATTCAGGACTTTCGCTTCGGATTCAAAAACCGTTCGGGGTGAGCCGGTCGAACCCCGTTTTTAACCGATGAATGCCCTTCGACCGCTGAGCTTGCCGAAGCGTCAGGGCGAACGGATGGAGCGAAAGTCCTGTTATTAAAAAAACCGCGATTTACTCACCTTTCTGGTTTTCTCTGTAAATTCTGCGTTGTATTCTCATCCAAAACTGCATGGCGTCCTGATTTTTCAATCGTGGGACAAACATAAACCGCACTCAATGTAATCAGCCTTTCAAAACAAGATGGTCTTGTGTACATTTTATTGATTCGTCAATGCACTACACTGTTTTCCAAAGCAGGGATATCCGTTATTGAATGACGGGAAATATGCTAAAAAAAGACCCACTGTATCCGCCTAACCCAGCGACGTGACGCCATGAACGACGCAACCAAGCTTGAATCCTCCTTCGATGGAGCGATTGATTTTTTTCAGAACCTGCGCCGAGGCTTAGGGGCGCTGGAAGCGGGGGTCAGTATTCAGAATGACCGGCTGAGCGCCATTGCCACCTCGGTCGCCACTTTACAACAAGGTTGGCAAGCCGACCATCGGACGCTGACTACCCTTGCCAGCGATACCCGTATTCAAGCCGGGCAACTGGCCGAATTGCGCACTGATGGTCAGCGACTGGACGCCCAACTGGGCATTATCGAGAGTCTGGTCGCCAATTTTCAGCAGGATCAGCAGCAGTTACAGCAAACCCTGACGGTGCTATCTACTGATCTGCAAGCGCGGCAGGTTGCCGATGAGCAGCATACGGCAGCACTGGCCCGGATCGATACGCTGGAGCAGCAACTAACAGGACAGACGCGCGATTTGCACAGCCTGCTGATTACCATTCAGGCGCTGAGCTATGATGCGCGAACATCGAAGGATCACTTCAAGGCAATTGAAACCCAAATCGGACAGCATCATGCGCAATTAACGCAACTGGAACATGCGCAGAAAGCTGATCAGGAATGTTTTAATCAATTCAACGCCCAAGCGGAAACGCAGCAACAGGATTTGCAACGAATAGAACAATCGCTTGATGTCTTTAGCCAAACCGCTGAAACCCATATCAGTGCTTTTCGAGAACAAATAGAAGAACAACAGAGCCGATTCGATGATCTGACAGGCTCACTGGCAACCGTCTGGCAAGACGTGCAAACACTTCAGGAGACCGTTGGAGAACAACTGGCGGAACAGCAGAGCCGATTTGATGATTTGACTGGCTCGCTGGCGGCTGTCTGGCAGGATGCACAAACCTTGCAGCAGGACTTTGCCCGGTTCAGCGACCAACTTGAAACACAGCGCCCGATCCTGGCCACTATTCCTCAGACCCAGCAGGATTTGCAGAAACAGCAGGAACGGATTAGGCATCTTGAAACCCTGATGAACAAAGTGTTTGCGGACACCAATTCCACTCGTCAGATTCTTAATGTCCTTCAAACCGATTTAACCAATCAAAGCGATCTGTTGCGGGAACTCGACCAGAATTGGCGTCATGCCTTGGCGACCAATCAGGATCGTGGGCATTCGACAGAAACGCTGGTCACTCAATCATCGCCAGATGCGATTAAACCAGAACAAATCACGGCAATTACTGATGAACTGGCTAACTCGCTGCAGAAGCATGAGCATATCCAGCAGGAAGTCGCCAACATTCAAAATACGGTGACTGATCAAAATGAGCGTCTGGTCAATATCCGTAATACGTTAAACGAATTGCAACAATCCCTGCAACAGCAATTGCAAAGCCAGCAGGAGCAGTTGAATCAACTCGAAGCTGCCCTCGCCGACTTGCAGAATGCGCCTGCGCCCGAAGCTAATAATGTGGCGGCTGACTTCACTGCAATGCAGGAAATACTGGCATCGTCTCAAACCAAATCA
>JAAUTD010000356.1 GCA_012031845.1 Synechococcaceae cyanobacterium SM1_2_3 | reverse complement strand
GTTGTCACTCCATCCGGCGGCGTTGAGCGTCAGGATAATTTGTTGGGCGGTCTGTAATTCGGGCTGGATTTTCATTGCGCCCATCCCAAGCAAAATTGCATTGATGTTAAATGCGCGTTTGATAATTGATCCCGTTATGCGCTAACGCATAATTCACACCCTCAAAGTGGGTTTGTGCATGGGGGTTTGCTATCAGGACTTTCGCTCTATCCGTTCGTCCTGACGCTTCGACACGCTCAGCGGTCGAAGGGCATTTGTAGGTAAAAGCCGGGGTTCGACAGGCTCACCCCAAACGGTTTTTTGAACCTGAAGCGAAAGTCCTGTCTTCAATAATGCGCTTCCCTACGGTCAGCGCATCTACGGGTTTAGGCCGCGAAAGTCGCGGGCTACAGGCCGCTCCTATCGAAAACCTATGCGGAATTGGTATTAGCCATTGACGCTGCATTTCAGCAGACTATTATTCTTGAGCAGTTATGTAGGAATATGCCCCAAAAGTATGGGCATAACTGATGATGCAATGCCGCTTAAGCTTCTGTTATTTCTAATAACTTACAAACAACAAGGTGTTTGAACAATGAAGAAATTCCTGACTGTTGCGACCGCTGTTGCTGCTATGGCCCTAGCTGGAGTTGTTTCCGCCCAGGAGATTCGGATAACAACGGAAGAAGGCCCGCCGTTCAACATGATGGAAGGCGGCAAAATTGTCGGTTCCAATACCAAGATTGTTGAAGCGATGTTCGCCAAGGCGGGCGTCCCTTACAAGATTGAACTCATGGATTGGACTCCCGCTTACGAGGCCGCCCTGAATAACAAGAACACCTGCGTCTATAGCACCTACGAAACCCCGGAACGCAAGGACAAGTTTGAATGGGTGGGACCGCTGACCAAGGATGATCTGGTGTTATTCGCCCTGGCGGATAGCCCTGTGGCGATCAAAACCTTGGCCGACGTCAAGCCTTTCAAGATCGGCGGGGCGAAAAATTTTGCCGGGACTCTGCTCCTGCAAAAAGCGGGAATGACCGTTGACGATTCCGCTACAACTGACGGCGAATCCCTGAAGAAACTGGCGAACAAGACCGTTGATCTTTGGCAAAGCGGATCGAACTCCGGCCTTTATGTGGCGGAGAAACAGGGAGTGAAAGTCAAGCAGGTCTTTATGCTCCAGGAAGCAGTGATGTCGCTGGCCTGCAACAAAGGCACTGATCCGGCTGTTCTGGCTAAATTGCGTGCTGCTTTGCCAAAGTAACAGCATCCTGACCCGCCGTAAAAACCCTTTCTTCAGCAATGAAGGAAGGGTTTTTTAATGCGCCTCGTCCCAATTCGCGCCAACGCCAATATCTACTTCCAGCGACACCCGCAATTCCGCCGCCGCAATCATGACGGATCGAATCTGTTCCCTCGCTTCCGCCACCGCGTTCTCAGCCACTTCAAACACCAGTTCATCATGCACCTGCATGATCATCCGCGCCGGAAAAGCGGATTCCTGTAGCCAGCGATCCATTGCCAGCATGGCCCGTTTAATAATGTCAGCGGCGGTGCCTTGCATTGGCGCATTGATTGCGGTGCGTTCCGCCGCTTGCCGCAGTTGCGCATTACGGGCGCGAATATCGGGCAAATACAGCCGCCGCCCATACACGGTCTCGACATAACCGGCTTCAGCGGCTTGGCGGCGAGTCGCATCCATATAGGCTTTGACGCCGGGATAGCGGGCGAAATAGCGGTCCACATAATCCTGCGCCGCGCCGCGTTCAATACCCAATTGCCGCGCCAATCCGAAAGCCGACATTCCATAAATCAGCCCGAAGTTAATCGCCTTGGCGCTGCGCCGCTGCTCGGAACTGACTGCTGTTAATTCCACCCCAAACACTTCGGCGGCAGTGGCCCGATGCACGTCAGCGCCAATAGCGAAGGCATTTAATAGCCCTGGATCGCCGGATAAATGCGCCATGATCCGTAATTCAATCTGCGAATAATCCGCAGCCAGCATTACGGAGCCAGGTTCAGGGACGAAGGCTTGACGGATGCGCCGCCCTTCCGGGGTGCGAATCGGGATGTTCTGCAAATTCGGGTCGGAGGAGGATAGCCGCCCGGTGCTGGCGACGGCCTGCTGATAGGAGGTGTGAACCCGGCCGGTGCGCGGCTGAATCTGTTCCGGCAAGCGGTCGGTATAGGTGGATTTCAGCTTGCTCAAGCTGCGGTGTTCCAGCAGCACACGCGGCAGCGGATAGTCCAGCGCCAATTCCTGCAACACGTCTTCGGCGGTAGAGGCTTGACCTTTTGCGGTTTTCTTGCCCGCTGGCAAGCCGAGTCGCTCGAACAGAATGGCCTGCAATTGCTTGGGCGAACCGAGATTGAAGCGTTCTCCGGCCAGTTCGTAAGCCTGCTGTTCCAGCGCCCACAGCCGCTTGGCCAGTTCGCCGCTGTGCTGGCGCAACGCCGCTGCATCCACCCGCACCCCGATCCGCTCCATCCGCAACAACACCGGAATCAGCGGTATTTCCAGTTCTTCATACAAACACCTCAAGCCCGGCTGCTGTTGCAGTTGCGGCCACAGAACATGATGCAGGCGCAAGGTCACGTCGGCGTCTTCGGCGGCATACGGCCCCGCCTGTTCCAGCGCCACCTGATTAAACGTCAATTGCTTCGCGCCCTTGCCCGCCACGTCCTCAAAGTGATGGTGCGCAGGTTCAAATGCTGTTCCGCCAGCGAGTCCATATCATGCCGGGCGGTGGAGTTGAGGACATAGGATTGCAGCAGGGTGTCGTGCTGGATGCCGCGCAAGCTAATCCCGTGGTTGGCGAGAACATGGGCGTCGTATTTGAGATGCTGGCCGAGCTTGGGCCGCTGTGGGTCTTCCAGCAGTGGGCGCAACTGTTCCAGCACGGTTTCCCGGTTCAATTGATCCGGTGCGCCGGGATAATCATGCGCCAGCGGCACATAGGCCGCCTCGCGGGGATTTACCGCGAACGACACCCCGACAATCTGGGCGATCAAGGTATTCAGGCTGGTGGTTTCGGTATCGAAGGCGAACAGTTCGGCGGTGCGCAACCGCTCCAGCCACGCATCCAAAGTCGCCTGATCCAGCACCAGTTGATAATCCGGCGGTTCAGCGGTTTCCGGTTCAACGGCGTCAACAACCGGCGACGCGGGCGCGATGGTCGTCGCCGTTTCCATTGCCAGATCGCGCAACCACGAGCGAAATTCATAGCGTTCGTATAGCGCCCGTAATGCCGCTGTATCCGGCGGCGCGGGCCGCAACTGCTCAAACGTCAGCGGCAGCGCCACGGTGCAATCCAGCGTCGCCAGTTGCCGGGACAACGGCAATTGCGCCAATCCCGCCCGCAACTTGTCGCCGATCTTGCCGGAAATCGCTCCTGCATTGGCGATCAGCGCGTCCAGCGAACCGTATTGACGCAGCCATTTGGCGGCGGTCACTGGCCCGACGCCGGCCACGCCGGGGATGTTGTCGGCACTGTCGCCGACCAGCGCCAGATAATCCACGATCAGCGTGGGCGGCACGCCGAATTTCTGTTCCACCCCGGCGACATCGGTAATCGTATTCTTCATGGTGTCCAGCATCCGCACCTGCTCACTCACCAGTTGCGCCAGATCCTTGTCGCCGCTGACGATCAACACCGGCATCTCTCGCGCCGTCGCCTGTTGGGTCAATGTTCCGATCACATCGTCGGCTTCAACACCGGAAATTTGCAGCAGCGGTAAACCCAAAGCGCGGATACAGGCATGCAGCGGTTCAATCTGCGCGATCAGCAGCGGGTCCAGTGGCGGGCGATGGGCTTTGTAATCGGCGAATTGCTCATGGCGGAAGGTTTTACCGGGCGCGTCGAAGATGACGGCGATGTAATCCGGCTGATAGTCGTCCAGCAGCCGCCGCAGCA
>JAAUTD010000040.1 GCA_012031845.1 Synechococcaceae cyanobacterium SM1_2_3 | reverse complement strand
CGCCACACTGCATCGACATGGATTCATTCTACCGTGGGTGCTCGCGGGCTAAGCCCGCTGGACTCAACCGCCGGATGCGGAAAACCGCATGTCCGGTGGTGTGGGAGGGCTGACGGACGCAATCCCGTCAGCCCGACCCGATTTCATCCACGACCCCTTTGAGGGGTTCACCCAATAAGCCCCCGGCTTTGCCGGGGGTCATTTAACTTACGGAATTAGTTATAGACGGTACAACAATCTTCGGCTGTTCAAACTCTTGCCAATATGCACAAGATCGCAGTTCCAAAAATACTTTCCCTGATCAGCGCGTTTAATAAGGCCAGATCGAAATTTTTGATGAAAAGCATGAAGAGCCGGATAGCTTGCTGCATAAACACTTTCAGCGTCTTTTTCCGATTTACCACTCCACGGATGTTTTTTATTTTCTGATGATTCAATTTTAATCAGATATTGATCAGCAAAATCAACCCGCCACCGTTTCACATCCCGCCCGCGCAAAAATGGCTTTAGCACTTCAGCCGAAGAGGGATGTTCGGCAATCAAGCGGTCGCGGGTCGTGCGATCCACCACAAACGCCTCATTCAAGCCGGTTTTAATCCCGTAATAAAACCGCCCTTGGCAGTATTCACCCAAAGGCGTACCGGCGGCGCGGAGGTTATCGAACAAAAAGACATGGCGACGAACCTTGGGGATAAAGACTACATGATTTTTGCACGCCCAACGGGAGTGGTTTAGGCTTTAGGAAGTGTCCATCGAGGTTCTTCTTGTCATGTGCTTTGGCGGCTCACGAAGCAGAGCTTTCTCGATGGATTCCCTGGAATGTCAAACGACTACTGTTTTCCCGGCAGCGCCAAGGAACTACTAAAAAGGCTCGCCTCGGTGTGAAATAAACCATAGGCGCACAGACAGGAACCGCAAATATGTCCATCCTGATTATTCGACATGTGGATGCGAGCGACCCGCCGCAATTCCAGGTCGTGCGTCTGAAAGATGGCAAAATTACCCCTGCCGCCGCCATCGTTTCGCCCGCCAACACGCCCGTCGCTGATTTGCCGAACAGCAATCTCAGCGCCGAATTGCGCTGGTATTTGGAAGAATTTCTCGACTATCCCTTTCCGCCGGTCACTGACCGGGCCGAGCATGTGCAGGATGCGCTGCGCGGCTGGGGCGAGCAGGCGTTCACCGCCTTGTTCGGCGCGGGGCCGGGCCGGGATTTCTACCACGATGCTTACCGCGCCGGACTGGAACAGCTTGATTTGCGCATCGCCAGCGACCATCCCGGCGTACTGGCCTGGCCGTGGGAGGCATTGGCCGATCCGCAACAGGCGGGGGCGCTGGCGCATCACTGCCGGATCGAACGCCAGTTGGATCGCGGCCACGATCCGCTGCCGCTGCCAGAAGGTTTGCCCCGCGATTGCATCAACATCCTGTTCGTGACCGCCCGGCCTTACCCGAATGATGTGCGCTTCCGCTCGTTGTCGCGGCCCGTGGTGGAGTGGATCGAGAAACAGGAGTTACCGGCTCGAGTGACGATTTTGCGTCCGCCAACCTTTGCGCGGCTGCGCGAGCAGTTGCGCGAGCAGCCCGGTTATTACCACATCGTTCATTTCGACGGGCATGGCGGTTATGGGACGGCGGCGGACGCGGACGCTGGCGGTTCGCCACATCTTTTCAAGGGGCCGCAGGGGCGTTTGATCTTTGAAACCGTGGACGGCAAACCCGATCCCGTACCCGCTGAAAAACTCGGCGTACTGTTGCGCGAGTACCGCATTCCGGTAATGGTGTTGAACGCCTGTCGGTCGGCGATGGTGGATGATCACGCCGAAGATGCGTTTGCATCGGTGGCGGCCAGTCTATTACGGGCAGGGATTCGCAGCGTGGTGGCGATGACGTATTCCCTGTACGTGAGCGGCGCGGAGGCGTTTCTGCCCGCGTTTTACCGGCGCGTGTTCGAGAGCGGCAACATGACGGAAGGATGCGGTCTGGGCGGCAGGCGATGCTGGCGAATGCCGGGCGGGTGTGTGTGCGGGGGCGGTATCCGCTGGACGATTGGCTGGTGCCGGTGGTGTATCAGCAGGAGCCGCCGGATTTGAGCTTTGCGCACACCGGCAAGCGGGCGGTGATCGAGAAACCGGAATTGCCGCCGGAAGCGCGGGATAGCGAGAATCCCTACGGTTTCATCGGGCGCGACAGCGCGTTGCTGCAACTGGAGCGGGCGTTGCGGCGGCCCCCCAGCGGGGATTCTGATTCACGGCTTGGCCGGGGTCGGCAAAACCACGCTGGCCCGTGGTCTGGTGGAATGGCTGGCGGCGACCGAGGGCTTGGGCGAAGGCTGTTTCTGGTTCACCTTCAACGACATTCGCAGCAGCGAATACGTGTTCAACCAGATGGTGGAACCCTTGTTTGGCGCTCATGCGATGGCGGCGGATTTGGCGCAGAAGCAGGCGTTGCTGGTGGAAGCGTTCAAAAAGCGGCGCTTCATTCTGGTCTGGGACAATTTCGAGTCGGCGACGGGGATTCCCGGCACGCCATTGGAAGCCCGCTTGCCGGAGCTGGATCGGCAATGGTTGTGGGCTTTTCTCGGCAAGCTGCGCGGCGGCGCGAGCAAAGTCATCATCACCAGCCGCAGCCCGGAAGCGTGGCTGGGTTCCGACCGCTGTTTCCCGCTCAGTCTCGGCGGTTTGCAGGGCGAGGAGCGTTGGGAATACTGCGCCACGATTCTGCGCGATCTGGGGCTGGACGCCGATCAGCAGGACGCCGAGTTGAAAACCCTGATGGAGTTGCTGGACGGGCATCCCTTGGCGATGCGAGTTCTACTACCGCGATTAGAAAAAGTCAGTGCTTATACCTTGATAAGTAAATTGCGTGGTCAGCTAAACGAATCAAACAGTGCAAATTGTTCAATCCAAGTTCAATTGCAAGGCCGGTTATTCACAGTTCTTGATTTCGTAGTGGACTCTTTACCTTTAGAACTAAAACCTTTGTTGATATTTCTAGTTTATTATGATCGATTTTTACATCTTTTGGCGCTAGAAATGATAGCAAAACAGGCAGGATGTCAGTGTGGTCGAGTGGAGATTGAAAAGTTTCTTTATATTCTGGTAGGTGCTGGCTTGCTACGGCTTTTGGATGAAGGAATGTATGAAATGCATTCGGCTCTTAAGGATTTCCTGCGCTTTAGGTTTTTGGAGAACGATACTAATAACGCTAGTAGCAAGGGAACTTGGCAGCATAGCCTTACAGAGTTAATGGAACTGTTAGCTAACAAATTAACACGTAAGGAGATAATTTCATGACCAAGCATGAAATAAATACAAGTGAACAAAATGGATCTAGCATGTATCAACGATTAGGAATAATTGCTCAGGCAGATAGTGATTTCGTTGCTGCCGAGCAGTGGTATCGGAAGGCGCTGGCGATCAAGGAAAAGTGTGGTAACGAGCACGGCGCAGCGATCACCTACCTCCAATTCGGTGTTCTTGCCGGGTTGCAAGATCATTTTTTGGAGTCTGGGCGCTGGCTGATCCGGGCTATCGTCACCTTCATCCATCAGCAAGATGCGCATTTCGCCAAGATGTCGGTTGATAATTTTCTGATTACTTACCGCAAAGCCCCGCTCGACATTCAAGCCCAATTGCGGCAACTCTGGGAAGAGGCTGGGTTGGGGGTGTTGCCGGAGGATGGAAATCCCCCCTGACCTCCCTTTTGCAAAGGGGGGAATGAAAAAATCCCCCTGACCTCCCTTTTGCAAAGTGGGAATGAAATCAGCAACTTTGGAGAAACATCATGCCGATACAAAACCGCATTTCAACCTTGGACGATGCCACCGCCTGCCGGGTGCTCGCCACGTTCGCCCGCGCCCAAGCGAATCCGGCGGAAACCGCGCTCACCCCGGAATTGCGTCAAGCCCTGCGGGAGTTCGCACCCGCCCCGGAAGCCGCTGCCGTTGCGGCCAGCGAAGGCGATCTCGCCCGCGCCGCGTTGATACTGCTGGCTGACGATCCGCAATACCAACCGATTCTCACCGCCTTGATCGAAGGTCCGGCCCCGGCCCAATTCGGCCCCGCCAAAACCGCTGCCGTGATCGCTGCCGTGTTAATCGTGTTGCAAACCGCCGTTGCTTTTGAACGTGACAAAGACGGACGCTGGAGCATCGAGATTAAAAAGCAACCGACCGATAGCTCGCTGTTGGAGCCGCTGGTGCAAAAGCTGCTGGGCGTTATTGAGAAATAACCGCTTTCGGCAATACCCAAAGGCTCCGCTTCTTGCTTCAGGACTTTCGCTCCATCCGTTCGCCCTGAGCCTGTCGAAGGGCATTCATCAGTAAAAACGGGGTTCGACAGGCTCACCCCGAACGGTTTTTGAACCTGAAGCGAAAGTCCTGATTAGGTAAAAACGGGGTTCGACAAGCTCACCCCGAACGGTTTTTGAATCCGAAGCGAAAGTCCTAATAGGCTATGACCTTGCCATTCACCGGTTTTATCCCGCAGAATTTGAGCGTTTTTTCAGCCGCATTAAAGCAATTGCCCTCATGTCGCTTCTGGCTCTTGGCCTCAATCATCGAACCGCGCCGATTGGTGTGCGCGAGCAGGTGGCGTTCGCGCCCGACCGGGTGAGCAATGCCCTGCAAAATCTGCTCCACCAGGATGGCGTGCATGAAGCCGCGATTCTGTCCACCTGTAATCGCACCGAACTGTATTGCGGCCTGAACGACCCGGACGGCGGTCGGGTGGCGCAATGGGCTGGGCGATTATCACACGCTGCGGGCCGCGGATTTGCAACCCTACCTCTATCAGCATACCGGGCCGGGCGCGGTGCGCCACATTCTCCGGGTTGCCGCCGGGCTGGATTCGCTGGTGCTGGGCGAGCCGCAAATCCTCGGTCAGGTCAAGGCGGCCTATCAGGCCGCCAACAACGCCGGGACGCTCGGCTGCCGATTGGAGCGGCTGTTTCAACACACGTTTGCAGTCGCCAAGCAGGTGCGCACCGACACCCGCATCGGCGCCAGCCCGGTTTCGGTCGCCTTTGCCGCAGTCGGGCTGGCCAAGCAGATTTTCGCTGATCTGCCCAAGCGCACCGCCCTGTTGATCGGCGCGGGCGACACCATTGAACTGGTCGCTCGCCACCTGCGCCAGAACGGAGTCGGTCGCCTGATCGTGGCGAATCGCACCCTGGAGCGGGCGCACGCCCTGGTTGCGCCATTCGAAGGCTACGCCATTGCGCTGGAAGACATTCCCGCTCATCTGGGCGAGGCCGATATGGTGATTTCCTCCACCGCCAGCCCCGGTTTAGTGCTCGATCTGGCGCAAGTGCGCGCCTGTCTAAAGCAGCGGCGACACCGCCCCATGCTGATGATCGATCTGGCGGTGCCCCGCGATATTGATCCGGCCGTGGCCGATCTGGACGATGTGTATTTGTACAGCGTGGACGATCTCAAGGACATCATTCAGGATAATCTGCGCTCGCGCCAAGCCGCCGCTCATCAGGCCGAGGAAATTATTGACAGTCAGGTTGAACACTTTATGGCCTGGCTGCGGGCGCAAGACAGCGTTGCCAGCATCCGCGCCCTGCGGCAACGGGCCGAAGCGATCCGCGATGAAGCATTGGAACGCGCCCGGCGGCAACTGGCTCAAGGCAAAGAACCGGCTGAGGTGCTGTCCATCCTCGCCAATATCCTCACCAATAAACTCATTCATCCACCCTGCGCCGGTCTGCGTGAAGCCGCCGCTCAAGGCGACGCCGAAATGCTGAATCTGATTAAAACCCTGTACCAACTGGATCGCGACGGGAATCCGTGCCGATGAATCCCTCAATGCTGGCCAAGCTGGAACAACTGGCCGCCCGTCATGAAGAAGTGGGCGCATTGCTGGCGACGCCGGAAATCATCAACGATAACGACCGTTTTCGCGCACTGTCGATGGAATACGCCCAACTGGAGCCGGTCGCAGGTGGCTATTGGGCCTATTGCCGCACCCTGGATGATTTGGACGCGGCCGCGAAATGGCCTCCGACCGCGATCCTGATCTGCGCAATCTGGCGCAGGACGAATTGCAGGCGGCGGAAGCCCGCCGCGCCGAACAGGAACGGGCGCTGCAATTATTGCTGCTGCCGCGTGATCCGCACGACGAGGGCAATCTGTTTCTGGAAATCCGCGCTGGCACTGGCGGGGACGAAGCAGCCCTGTTTGCGGGCGATTTGTTGCGAATGTATGGGCGCTATGCGGAATTGCGCGGCTGGTCGTTTGAACTGCTGAGCGAAAGCCTCGGCGAACACGGCGGTTACAAGGAAGTCATCACCCGCGTCATCGGCCAGGGCGCGTATTCCCGGCTGAAATTCGAGTCCGCGCGCACCGGTGCAGCGAGTGCCGGTCACCGAAGCGCAAGGCCGCATTCACACCTCGGCGGCGACGGTCGCAGTCCTGCCGGAACTGGCGGAAATCGAACAGATCGACATCAATCCCGGCGATTTGCGGGTGGACACCTTTCGCGCTTCCGGGGCCGGTGGTCAGCATATCAACAAGACGGATTCGGCCATCCGCATTACTCATTTACCCAGCGGGATTGTGGTGGAGTGTCAGGATGAACGCTCCCAGCACAAAAACCGCTCGCGGGCGATGTCGCTGCTGCAAGCCAAATTGCTGGCCGGCGAGCGGGAAAAGCAGCAGTCGGCCCAGGCCCAGAGCCGCCGGTTGCAGGTTGGCAGCGGCGACCGCTCCGAGCGGATTCGCACCTATAACTTTCCGCAGGGGCGGATCACCGATCACCGCATCAATCTCACCCTGTATAAGCTCAGTGATGTGCTGGAAGGGAATCTTGACGCTATCGTTGAACCCTTGATCAATGAGTATCAGGCTGATCTGCTGGCGGCGCTGGCTGATTGAACGCCGTCACTCTCCGCGACTTGTTGGCCGATGCCGCCCGGCAACTGATTCCTGTCAGTGACACTCCCCGGTTGGACGCCGAAATTCTGCTGGCGGCGGCGCTGGATCAGCCACGCAGTTATCTATTCACCTGGCCGGAACGATTGCCGGAACCGGAGCAGGCCGCCTGCTTTGCCGCCTGGCTGCAACGCCGCCGGACTGGCGAACCGCTGGCCTATCTTCTCGGTCGGCGCGAGTTCTGGTCGCTGGAGCTGGACGTCACGCCGGATACCCTGATACCGCGCCCGGAAACCGAATTGCTGGTAAAACTGGCCTTGCAACAGTTGCCAACGGATCGGCGGAGTACAGTCGCCGATCTGGGTACGGGCAGCGGCGCGATAGCGCTGGCGCTGGCGGTGGAGCGGCCCCAAGCCAGGATCATCGCCACCGATTGCAGCGCAGCGGCATTAGCGGTGGCCCGGCGCAATGCGCAGCGACTGGGGATTGGCAACCTTGAATTTCGTCAGGGCGACTGGCATCAACCACTGGCGGAAGACCGCTTTGATTTGATTGTCTCCAATCCGCCTTATATCGCCGCTGGCGATTCCTGCTGGCGGCAGGGCGCATTGCAGTTTGAACCGTCAACCGCACTGACAGCAGGCGCAGATGGATTAGATGCACTGCGGATCATCATTGCCCAAGCGCCGGTTTATTTGAAACCGAAGGGCTGGCTGTTTCTGGAACACGGACATGATCAAGGGAAAATTGTGCTTTTTTTATTGCGGGAAAAAGGCTTTATTGCAGTCAGCGATCATCAGGATATTGCGGGCATCAGCCGGGTCTGTGCTGGGCGTTGGCCGGGCTGATGGCTTGTCGGCGGTTTAATTTTTTATCTGCGCCTGTCTTCATCACAACGCCGAGGCAGCTATTGGTCTATAGTTTTAACCCTATCAGCCTTTATTATTAATTGAATGCGATCCAAAGAAACCATGACCAGCTTCTGGAATAAAACGGAATCACCCATTATTCCCGTGGAGAATACCGTGGACATCGTAGCGCCCACCCATAGCGATCCAAAATCGAACCGGCCAGAACTGGAAAAACTGGCCCTGGATAACCTGGGAGCGCTGCTGCGGATTTGGGGCAAACACGCTTTTGATTTGGATGGCATTGACGCCAAGACCATCCATCATCAATGCGATCAATGGGCGCGGCATATTCTGGTGGTTGCGCCGCACCCGGACAGCGCCGAAAAAACTCTGGATCAGGCCGAATTAGCCGCCAATTCGCAACGCGACTGGCAGGGTCTGCGCAAATTTGCGACTGAACTGCGCCACCGCGAACACACCTATGTGGTGCGCCAGTTCAAGGACACCCGCAAGATGATTGGCGATTTTGTGCAAACGCTGGGCAAGATTCTGGCTGAGGATCAGGAAGAACAGGCGCGGGTGTCCATTGTTCTGGATCATCTGCGCAAAACCATCGAAACCAACACCCCGCTAGAGGTGTTGTCGCGGGAGGCCATGCAGGCGATTAACGTCATCAGCGAGATTGCCGAGGAACGCAATCAGCGCCACCGCCACATGTTCGAGGACTTGACAACCCGGCTTCAGACCTTGCGCGGCGAACTGAACGCGGCGCGGCATGAAATGGAGCTGGACCCACTGACCCGGCTGTTTAATCGCAAGGCGCTCAATGAGCAACTGGGCCGGGTCTTTGAGTTAAGCAAGCTATCCGGCCAGCCCGCCTGTTTGCTGATGCTGGATGCCGATCATTTCAAGACCGTCAATGATCAGTTTGGTCATCCGGTGGGCGATCTGGTGCTGAAGCAACTGGCCGATTGTTGTCTGTACACTTTCCCGCGCAAATCGGATTTTGTCGCTCGTTATGGCGGCGAAGAATTTGTGGTGGTATTGCAGGAAACTAACCAGAAAACCGCGCTGGCTCTGGCGGAACGGCTGCTGCAAGGCATTCGCGCCCTGCGCATCGCCCATGATCAAGGCGTTTTGAGTATTACCATCTCCATCGGGGTCGCCGATATTGGCGAGTACGCCAGCGCCAGCGCCTGGCTGCAAGCCGCCGATGATGCGCTGTATCAGGCCAAACGCAATGGCCGCAACCGGGTTGAATGCCGCCCCGCTTAAACCGCTGGTCCACATCGTGTTCGGATCAACCGTTCAGGCATCCTTATCCTTGCCCAGCAGGGTTTCTTTCCCCAGCAACGCCACCACACTGCTCGGCCACGACGATTGCGCCGACGTGATCGGCGCCGCTTCCCGGAACACGCCATAGCTCATCAACCGCCGATAGCGTTGCTCCAGCAATTCATCCACCGTCAACGCCTCCAGCGCCTGCAATTGATCGGAGAGGGCGGTGCGCAGATTCCCTGCCATCTGCTCTGGATCGCGATGCGCTCCGCCCGGTGGTTCGGCGATAATCCCGTCAATCAGCCGCAGTTTCAGCAGTCGTTCGGCGGTCAGGCCCATCGCTTCGGCGGCTTCGGCGGCCCGGTCGGCGCTCTTCCACAGAATCGCGGCGCAGCTTCCGGTGAAATGACCGAATAGGTGCCGTATTGCAGCATCAGCACCCGGTCGCCGACCCCTATCGCCAGCGCCCCGCCCGATCCGCCCTCGCCGATGACTACGCAAATGATCGGCGTGCGCAACCGGCTCATCTCGAACAGGTTGCGCGCTATCGCCTCGCTTTGGCCGCGCTCTTCGGCGCCAATGCCAGGATAAGCCCCCGGCGTGTCAATAAAGGTGATTACCGGCAGGCGGAACCGTTCGGCCAGCTTCATCAGGCGCAACGCCTTGCGATAGCCTTCGGGGCGCGGCATCCCGAAATTGCGGTAGATTTTCTCCTTGGTGTCGCGGCCCTTTTGATGGCCGATCACCAGCACAGCTTGTCCATCCAGCCGGGCCAGTCCGCCCACAATGGCGCGATCATC
Organism: Synechococcaceae cyanobacterium SM1_2_3; assembly: GCA_012031845.1. Taxonomy (GTDB): domain Bacteria; phylum Pseudomonadota; class Gammaproteobacteria; order Competibacterales; family Competibacteraceae; genus Contendibacter. The sequence continues at coordinate 8,052 of JAAUTD010000040.1, read as the reverse complement.
GGCGAAAGCCCGGTCGCCATGCAGCTCCACAAACTCGGTAAACAGCCGCTCGACATAATCCAGGGTGTAGGGCCGCAATGGATGGCGGGCGATCTGGGAAATCTGCCACGGGGTCAAGCTGGCGAAGATGGAATCGGTGAGCGCCTTGCTCTTGGTTTCCAGCCGGGCGATCTCATCGCCGATATTCAGGTCCTGAGTGGCGCACAGAAGGCGCAACTCCTTCAACATCGCCTCCAGTTCAGCGATGGGCTTCTCGAAATCCAGGCAGTTGTTCGGATTAATGCAGTGGTTGGGATTCATTGCAGAGTCTTCAATCCTTTTCCGGCAGCCGCACCGCCAGGTAGAGAGTTTCGCTTTCGCGCCGCACCAGCAGCGGGATCGCTTTGCCTTTGGCGAGGTCCTTGGCCAGTTCAACAAACTGGCTGGCGTTTTTGACCGGGGCATGGTTGATCTGAAGAATAATGTCGTCGGGATACAGGCCGGCGTTGGCGGCGGGGCCTTCGTCCAGGGCAGCGACCAAAACGCCGATTTCCTCCATGCCGAGAGTGCGGCGCTGTTCGTTGCTCAGGTCAGCGACAGTGATTTTCAGGCGCGGATCGTTGTGTTCGTCCATCGTAGACACCGCTTCGGGAGCGGTTTCCAGCCGGGCGATGGTGGCCTTGATTTCCAGCGGCTCGCCGTTGCGCAGAATGGACATGGCGACGGTTTTACCTACCGGGGTGACGCCGATCATGCGCGGCAACTGCGAAGAGTCCTCGACCGGTTCGCCGCCGTAGCGCAGGATAATGTCGCCCTGCCTGAAACCGGCGCTGCTGCCGGGCTGTCGGGCAAAATCTGCGCGACCAGCGCCCCACGCGGCCGATCCAGCTTGAACGCTTCGGCCAGATCGTTGTTGACCGCTTGCAGCAGGACCCCCAGCCAGCCGCGAGTGACCTGGCCGGTGACCTTGATCTGCTCCACCACCTGCATCGCCAGCTTGATCGGAATGGCGAACGACAGCCCCATATAGCCGCCGGTGCTGCTGTAAATCTGTGAGTTGATGCCCACCACTTCGCCGCGCAGATTGAACAGCGGGCCGCCGGAACTGCCGGGATTCACCGCGACATCGCTTTGAATGAACGGGACATAGGTGCCGCTGGGCAGGTTGCGGCCCACCGCGCTGACGATGCCCTGGGTCGCGGTTTGCTCCAGCCCGAACGGCGAGCCGATAGCCATCACCCATTCGCCGACTTCCAGCGCATCGGAATCGCCGATTTTCACCGTTGGCAGGTTTTCGCCTTCAATCTTGAGCAGCGCCACATCGGTCAGATCGTCAGCGCCGATCACCTTGGCGGGCCGTTCGCGCTGATCGCTGAGCCGGACAATAATCTTGTCGGCGTCCTGGGCGACATGGGCATTGGTCAGAATATATCCGTCGGCGGAAAGGATGAACCCGGAACCCAGTGAGTTGGATTGCCGGTCGCTGGGCAATTCCGGGCGTTCCTGAAAGAAGCGCCGGAAAAATTCCTGATAGGGATTCTCCGCGCCCGGCTGTTCCGGCAGACTGGACGGACGCTTCGGGGTTTTTCGGGCTTGCGCCTGGGTCGAGCTGATATTGACGACAGTGGCTTCGTTCTGTTTAACCAGCTTGCGAAAATCGGGAAGCACCGAAGGTTCGGCGGGGCGCGCCGCCAGCGAGGCGGTCATCCAGCCCAAGGACCAAAGCAGGATAAATATCTGGAGCAGGCAAGGGGGGCAGCTCATGGAAACGACAATCTCCTAATATTAAGGAAGGCGTTGAATCAGGTTTGGACCCTGCTTCAGCCGACAACGGCGTTTGCCATGATAGGATAAATTGACCATAGCCGAGAGAGGAAACGCAACATGGAATCACAACCGGACTTACTGATGAATGACCGTGATAAGGCGGCCCAATATATCTATGACCTGGCGGTCAATCTGCTGGAAGTGGGGGGATCAGAAATCTTCATTACCGCCGGCAGTCCAGCGGCGTTTCGGGTCAACCAGGAAATTCATCGAGTCGGCAGCCAGCGATTGCTACCGCAACAGACCGAACAACTGGTGCGTTCAGTGATGACGGAACGGCAGATCAATGAATTTGATCGACGGCATGAAATCAATTTTTCGCTCAATTATCCCGACGTAGCCCGCTTCCGGGTCAGCGCCTATACCCAGCGCAGCAGCGCAGGCATGGTGCTGCGCCTGATCCAGCAACAAATTCCAACAATTGAAGAATTGAATCTGCCGCCGATTTTCCAGGATATTGCGATGTATCGGCGGGGGCTGGTGATTTTTGTGGGGGGCACCGGCTGTGGCAAGACCACCTCGCTGGCGGCCATGCTGGATCACCGCAACAGCAACAGCCAGGATCATATTGTCACCGTCGAGGATCCCATTGAGTTTTTTCATCGCCACAAGCAAAGCCTGGTCGATCAGCGCGAGGTCGGCGTAGATACCGAGTCCTACGAGATAGCGTTGAAAAACATCCTGCGGCAGGCGCCCAATGTGATTCTGATCGGCGAGGTTCACGATCAGATGACCATGCAGCATGCGCTCAATTTCGCCGAGATCGGCCACCTGTGCCTGACCACCATTAATGCGCAAACCACCGAGCAGGCGCTTGGCCGAATTGTGAATTTCTTCCCGGAGGAGCGGCGGACGCAAGTGCTGATGGATTTATCGGTCAATCTGCGCGCCATGATTTTGCAGCGGTTGCTCCATGTCACTGACACCGCAACAGTGATTCCCGTCGTAGAGATTCTGCTGAATACCCTGCAAATCGCCGATTTGATTTTTCAGGGCCGCCTCAAGGAAATCAAGGCGGCAATGGCGACTTCCAACGATGAGGGATGTATTACCCAGGACCAGGTGCTGTTCAACCTGTATGAAGCCGGCCAAATCAGCTACGAAACTGCGCTCCGCCATGCGGATTCCGCCAACAATCTGCGGCTGCGGATTCGTCACGAAACTCAGCGCAAGGAGCCTATTCCAGAGATCGAGGCGCGTCTGGAGATTGAGGAAGATCGGATTCGCGCCAACCGTTAGGAGAGAAAATGCTGGCAAGGGCCTTTTCGTCGGAAAAGGCTAATCTGAAATCCCCAGTTAAAGTCCTGTTTATATCGAATTAGGACAGGATTCAACCCAAGCCATCCTGAGTTTGACGATGCGATTCCTGGTGAATAGTTCTTGAGCCATTCGCGAAATGGCTCACAACCAATTTATTACCAGGACTTTTGCTTCGGGTTCAAAAACCGTTCGGAGTGAGCGCCTGTCGAACCCCGTTTTTTAGCGATTAATGCCCTTCGACCGCTGAGCTTGCCGAAGCGTCAGGGCGAACGGATGGAGCGAAAATCATTGTATGAATACTCACCAGGAAGTCGAAATTCTGTTGGTTGAAGACAATCCCAATGATGCGGAACTGGCGTTGCGCGCCTTAAAAAAAAAATCATCTCGCCAACCAGCTTGTGCATGTCAAAGACGGTGAAGAGGCGCTGGACTTTATTTTTGCTCGCGGCGCCTTCAGTCACCGTCAGGTTGAAAATGGGCCTAAAGTTGTTATTCTCGATTTAAAGCTGCCCAAAGTAGATGGCCTGGAAGTCCTGCGGATGATGAAAGCCGATCCCCGCACCAAGGTGATCCCGGTCGTCGTCCTGACCTCATCCAAGGAAGAACGAGACGTGGTGGAAAGTTATCGGCTGGGGGTCAACAGCTATATCGTCAAGCCGGTGGATTTTGCCAAATTCGTGTCTGCGGTCAGAGATTTGGGGATGTATTGGCTGCTGCTTAATCAACCACCCGCCTGATAAACATGCCAAAGGATCGCTGTGAATACTGATGCTCCGCTGCGGATTCTATTCGTCGAAGATGTTCCTGCCGATGCAGAACTGGCCGTGCGGATGCTGCGCAAGCAAGGATTGAGTTTCACCTCAATCCGGGTGGAATCCCGACCCGCCTTTCTCAAGGCATTGGCGGAGTATCAGCCAGCCTTAGTCATTTCCGATTACTCCATGCCGCAATTTGACGGAATGTGCGCTCTGCATCTGGTTTTGCAACATGACGCCAATCTGCCGTTTATTATCTTAACAGGATCCATTAACGAGGAAACCGCGGTAGATTGCATAAAAGCCGGGGCATGGGATTATGTGCTCAAGGAACGGATGACCCGACTGCCTTTCGCAGTTAATGGGGCGTTGGAGCGCAAAAGAAACCGGATTGCTCAGGCAGAAGCGGAAATGACGCTGCACCTGCAATCCATCGCGCTGCAAGCGGCGGCGAACGCCATCGTCATTACCAACCAGGATGGGTTGATTGAATGGATCAACCCGGCGTTCAGCACCCTGACCGGTTACTCGCTGGCTGAAGCCAGCGGTAAGAATCCCAGCGAGTTATTAAGCTCAGGTCGGCATGATATCGCCTTTTATCAATCGCTGTGGGACACCATTCTGGCGGGGCGCATCTGGCGCGGCGAACTGATTAACCGGCGCAAGGACGGCAGTCTGTATCCCGAAGAACAAACCATTACTCCGGTGTATGACAAGCAGGGGCAGATTCAGCATTTCGTCGCGATCAAGCAGGACATCTCCGAACGTAAAATCGCGGAAGCGCAAATTCACCGCCTGGCTTATTACGATGCGCTCACCGGATTGCCAAACCAGCGGCTATTTCTCGACCGACTCAATCAATCCTTGGCGGCGGCCCGGCGCAGCGGCTATTGGGGCGCGGTATTGCTGGTGGATCTGGATCAGTTCAAACGGGTGAATGACGCTCGCGGCCATGAGATCGGCGATCTGCTGATCAAGCAGGCCGGCGAACGGATTAGCAATGATTTGCGCGATGAAGACACCGTAGCGCGTCAGGGTGGCGATGAGTTCGCGGTGCTGCTGGTCAATTTGGCGACTACCCATCCCACTGCGATTCGCAGGGCGTCGCGCCTTGCCGAAAAAATCCGCGCCGCCCTGGATAAACCGTTCCGCATTGGCGCGGCGGATTACCACATCAGCGCCAGTATTGGGGTGACAATCTTTCCCAAAGCGGTAGCGGAGAGCGTAGACGATTTGCTGCGCGAAGCCGATACCGCGCTGTATCGGGCCAAGGAAGCAGGCCGGAATAGCGTCAGTTATTTTGAGCCGGCCATGCAGGAGGCGGTGCAAGCCCGCTTTGCTCTGGAGCACGATCTGCGTCAGGCGCTGGCGCGGGGAGAGATGCGGCTGTTTTTGCAGCCGCAGGTAGACCGCCAGGGCCGATGGGTTGGAGCCGAAGCGCTGGTGCGCTGGGAACGGCCGGGACACGGGCTGGTTTCACCGGCGCTTTTTATTCCGGTGGCCGAAGAATCCGGCATTATCGTGACCCTGGGCCGCTGGGTGCTGGAAGAAGCCTGTCGGTTGCTGAAACAACTGGACGCTGCGGGTCATCGCCTGCGGGTGGCGGTTAATGTCAGTCCGCGCCAGTTCCGGCAGCCGGATTTTAGCGCCTGCGTGCGCGAGGTTCTCGACTATTCCGGCGCGGATTCCAACCATCTGGTGCTGGAAGTCACCGAAGGTCTGGTGATTGAGAATATCCACGATACCGTGGCCAAGATGATGGAACTCAATTGCCTGGGAATTGAGTTCTCCATAGACGATTTCGGCACCGGCTATTCGTCCCTGGCGTATCTCAAGCAGTTGCCGCTGCATGAACTGAAAATTGACCGCACCTTTGTGCAGGATGCGCCGACCGACCCGAATGATGCGGCGCTGGTGGAAGCGATCCTGGCGGTGGCCCGGCATTTGAAGCTGTCGGTGGTGGCCGAAGGCGTGGAGACCGAAACCCAGCTTGATTTTCTCAAGCAGCGCGGTTGCGAGATTTTTCAGGGATATTACTTTGATCGCCCGCTGCCCTGGCCGCAGTTTGAGGAAAAAGCCCGCTTGCAAATGGGCGGCTGACTGACCGTTGGATGATCATGCGAATCCATGTTAACGCCAGCCCGCCCAAGCGAAGGATCAAAGCGCGCGGAGGCTGGCGTTACGGAACGCCTCGCGCATTTCCTCAAAGGTGCGGGTGACCGGAAATTGCGGGAATTCGTCAATCACATTCTGCGGCGGACGAAACAGAATCCCGGCCTCAGCCTCAGCCAGCATCGCGGTGTCGTTGTACGAATCGCCAGCGGCGATCACCCGGTAGTTCAGCGCATGAAAGGCTTTGACCGCCTGACGCTTGGAATCGGCCTGGCGCAGGGTGTAGTTGACGACCCGATCCGCCGCTACCTCCAACCGGTGGCAGAACAGCGTCGGCCAGCCCAGTTGCCGCATCAGCGGCATGGCGAACTCATAATAGGTATCGGACAGAATCACCACCTGAAAGCGCTCGCGCAGCCAGTCCAGAAATTCGCTGGCCCCGGCCATCGGCCCCATGCCCGCGATCACCTGCTGAATGTCCGACAGCTTCAAACCGTGTTGATCCAGCAGCGCCAGACGTTGCCGCATCAACTGATCGTAATCGGGAATATCGCGAGTGGTGAGCCGCAGCGCATCAATGCCAGTGCGTTCGGCGACGTTAATCCAGATTTCTGGAACCAGAACCCCTTCCAGGTCCAGGCAGGCAAGCTCCATTGAGAATCCCCTTGTGCGCTGTTATCCACTCTGCGGTGGTCACTCAGCGATACAGTCGAAAATAGTGGTGAAAACAGGCGGTAACGCTAACCGGTTTGTCGCTAAAACTGCAATAGCCGCCGCGTCAGCGACGCGCATTGTCAGTGTGGCGTTTCCTGCTCGTTAATGACTTCCGCCAGTTGTTCGGTATTGAGCCGCAAGCGCAAGGCCAGCATCGTCAGCAAATCCATCGCCACCTTGGGATTTTGCTCCAGAAACGGCATGAAGTCCTTGCGATGCAGGAGCAACAATTCACATGGGGTCAGCGTAGTGGCGTTGGCGGAGCGGCCCCGCCCGTCAAGCATGGCGATCTCGCCGACAATCTGGCCGGTTCCGACTACGCCCAACACAATTTCCCGCCCTTCGCGGTTGGTCACGCTGATTTTCAGCCGTCCGCTGAGCACCACAAACATCTCGTCGCCGGTATTGGACTTTTCAAACACGATCTGGTCAGCAGGCAGGGTCATGGTTTTTGCCAGCCCCATGATTTTTTCGAGATGAGCGGTGGAGAAATTGCGGAACAGAAAACTCTTCTTGAGGGCTTCGTATTTTTGTTGCTTGGGCGGCGGCGCCCAGGCGCAGTCCAGCGTAAGCACCCCATGCAACTGGCTGGCGATCAGCGGCCGCTTGATAAACAGGTAATCGGAATCAAACATCGGCGTCACCGAGGCCAGAATGGTATTCGCCTCAGGGACGATTTGCCGGTATTCATTCCAGAACGCCATCGCTGCCGGATCATCGGCGTTGACCATGATGACTTCCGCCCGCTCCCGGCCATCAATGACCAGCCGATAGTTCTGCTCCTTGGTGCTGGCCAGCGATAAGACATTGCGAATCATCCGGCAGTCTTTTTCCGCCATGCCGATCACGTTCACGGTTACTGTTCTGCTCATGACGCCAATCCTCTTGCAGATTCATCTTGCAACATGACCTGATGTCACTCGGTCGCACCCGGTTAGTCCTGGCCGCCAACCGCCGTCATCGGGCGGGCGGCGCTATAATGAGCCAATAATCCCCATTTGGAGTTTGCCATGACTCGCGCACTGCTTCGTTTAATCAGCGATCCCCGCCCAAACATCACCGGCTTCCGCTACTGGACGGTCGCCGTGGTTGTCACCGTGGCTTTGCTGGCGCTGACCAGACCATCCATCAGCAGCGCCCAGTCGTATAACCCTGGACATGAGGCCGGTGAGCCTCGCGATTATGACAGACGCGGCCCCGATGATCGCGGTCGTGGTGAGCCACGGAACCGAGGCGATGCGATAGTCCGTTGCGAATCCAGTGATCGGGGGTATCGGCATTGCCCAGCGGATACCCGGGATGGCGTGAAATTACGTCGTCAGCTCAGTAAAAATGCCTGTCGCTATCAGGATAGCTGGGGTTTTGACCGCCGTGGCGTTTGGGTGGATGAAGGTTGCCGGGCTGA
>JAAUTD010000355.1 GCA_012031845.1 Synechococcaceae cyanobacterium SM1_2_3 | reverse complement strand
CGTTTGGCTTAACCTCCGCCAAGGTCGCGAGCCTCTCGACTTGGACGGCTTGCTGACCGTTTAACCGGATAAAGTTGCACATCGCGTCGACGCTAAGTCCGCCATCCGGCTGGAATGGTGGAACGACAACGCTGTTTATTCGCTTCGAGCCTGCCGCGCAAATAATAAATCCCACACGGCATGACCCAGCCGCTGACCGCGCTGTTCAAATTTGGTCAACGGACGGGAGGCTGGACGCGGGATGAATTCGCCGTCAGGCGACAGATTTGTCCATTCCGGGGTAGCGTTGAGCAACGCCAGAATCGAATGGGCATAATCGTGGCAGTCCGTCGCGATGTGCAGTTGTCCCGCTGATTTCAGTTTGTGCGCTAACAGCGTGATAAAAGACGACTGAATAAGACGGCGTTTATGATGCCGCGCCTTGGGCCAGGGATCGGGGAAGAAAATCTGAATGCGATCCAGCGACTCATCAGGTAATTGCCGCTCCAGTATTTCCACTGCATCGGCGCGCATGACTCGAAGATGAGTTAATCCCAACTGCTCAGCGCGCAACAGCAGATGCCCAATACCCGGTCGGTGAACTTCCAAACCCAGATAGTTCATATCGGGATTAGCACTGGCCATCAATGCCAGCGACTCCCCATCGCCAAATCCAATCTCCAGCACCAGCGGTGCATTGCTGCGGCCAAAAATCTTGGATAGCGCGAGTGGAGATCGGTCATTTTCGATTCCAAACCGTCCCCACAATTCTGTCAGCGCCCGTTGCTGGGCGCGAGTCATTCGGCCTTCACGAAGGACAAAGCTGCGGATTTTCGGCGGCGAATCAGGGCTGGCCTTCCTTTCATCGAAAACAGACATAATTCTCAAGGTGCTTTTTGCAGTATTGCATGAATGGGTCAGGATCGCGGCTAGAGTTATGGGTATTTATATTACCTTACCCGAACACCCAGCATGCGCCCTGGGCTAATGCGCCATTCTATCAATTCATGATAGAAGCTATTGCAGATAGAAAAAATTGCTTTAGAATAGCTGTGTGGTTCAGAGCATGGAACCTTTCTTAAACAATGACGACGGTAACTATATAACCATGAGCAATCCTATTGAAAGTCTCATCGAATCTGCTTCCATTGAGCAACTCAAGGCTCTGATCGAGAATGCCAAAGGAGCTATCGAGCAAAAAAAGGCGGGTGAAATCCAGGCTATTCGCGAGCAGATGGTGCAAATGGCGAATCAGGTCGATATGACGCCGGAAGATATCCTGGCCTATTCCACCCGTAAAAAGCGGTCATCGGGCAAACCCAGATTTTATAACCTTAATGATCCTAGCCAGACTTGGACGGGGCATGGGAAAAAGCCCGGCTGGCTTAAGCACGCCCTTGATAACGGCGCGGATATTGAGGCTTTTCGCATCCCTGAATGATGGAATTTGTTGTGTGCCCCTTGCTTGAGATGTCCAACTTGCAGGGGGCGAACTTTATCGTTAAGCTTTCGTCTCTGCCAGCCTGCTTCTCGGCGGGCCTTAAGAATGAAAAGAACCGTATTGCGGGTGTAGTTCAATGGTAGAACTTCAGCTTCCCAAGCTGATAGCGTGGGTTCGATTCCCATCACCCGCTCCAAAACACCAGGGTTACGCGATGCCGCGCAACCCTTTTTTATTGCGCTGTATTCCTTAAAATCAGTCCTCATTGATCTGCCGCCAACTCAATGCCGCGACAGTTCTATCGCAATCCGCAACGCGTTGTAGCACGGGCAGGATACCCGTGCTTACGTCACTCAGTAACCTGAATAGGATTGCTCTATCCCAATATCCAAGCCAGAGGCGTTTTTATTTAGCCTCACAGGAACCCGCCATGATTCAGATTGCAATCGCCGGCGCTGCCGGACGCATGGGACGTCACCTGATTGACGCCTGCCATCAATCCAGGGAGATGCGCTGCACTGTCGCGCTGGAACATCCTGATAGCCCGTTTATTGATGCTGATGCCGGTGAAGTGGCGGGCATAGGGCGACTGAATGTGCCGATTACCGCCGATTTGGCGCCATTGCTTGATCGTTTTGACGTGCTGATTGATTTCACCAGACCCATAGCGACGATGACTCAGTTGGCGCACTGTCAAGCGGCGGGCAAAGCCATAGTCATTGGCGCCACTGGCTTCTCGGTGGAACAGAAAGCGGAAATCAGCCACGCTGCTCAACAGATTCCTGTGGTATTCGCGCCAAATATGAGCGTCGGCGTTAATCTCTGTTTTAAGTTATTGGACATGGCGGCGCGGGTGCTGGGTAATAACGTGGATATTGAAATCATTGAAGCGCATCACCGCCATAAAGTAGATGCGCCCTCTGGCACTGCGCTGGCAATGGGCCAAGTCATCGCCAAGGCGTTGGATCGTGATTTGGAACGCTGCGCGGTTTATGGTCGGCAGGGAGTCACTGGCGAGCGGGAAGGCGCGACCATTGGCTTTGCCACGATTCGGGCTGGCGATATTGTCGGTGAACACACGGTTTTGTTTGCGGACATCGGCGAGCGGATTGAAATCACCCACCGCGCTTCCAGCCGGATGACTTTCGCTAAAGGCGCATTACGCGCCGCCGCCTGGCTGGTTGGGCGTGATCCGGGTCTGTTCGATATGCAGGATGTCCTCGGTTTGCGCTGAATCACGATCCGCCGCCCGCTTTGCCGCTAGAGCAGCGCGGCGCGATTTGCTAGACTCTGCACTCATTTTGATCCACCCGTTTCGCATCCTCGTTCCCCGGAGCGGCTCTCTCGCCGCTTTTTTTATTGTGTGTCTGTTCTGGAGGCTCCCTTGAGGAAACCCGCGCTTCTGGCCCTGGAAGACGGTAGCGTGTTCCGGGGCGAATCCATCGGCGCCGATGGCCATGCCCAGGGTGAAGTTGTTTTTAATACCGCGATGACGGGCTATCAGGAAATCCTGACCGATCCTTCCTATTGCCAGCAGATTATTACCCTGACCTATCCGCATATCGGCAATGTCGGGGTTAATCGGGGCGATGAAGAGGCAGATCGCATTCACGCCAGTGGGCTGGTGGTGCGCGATTGCCCGCGCATCGTCAGCAACTGGCGCAGTCAGCAGCCTTTGGATCACTATCTGCGCGAGCGCGGCGTTGTCGCCATCGCCGATATTGACACCCGCCGTCTAACCCGGCTGCTGCGGGAAAAAGGCGCGCAAAATGGCTGCATCATGGCGGGTGATGCGCCTGATGCCGAACGGGCGCTGCAACTCGCCCGCGAGTTTCCAGGCTTAAAAGGGATGGATCTGGCGAAAGTGGTCAGCGTTGCCGCGCCGTATCCCTGGAATGAAGGGGTCTGGCGACTGGCCGACAATCACTTTTCTGCCGTGTCAGAGATGCGCTTTCATGTGGTGGCTTACGATTACGGCGTCAAGCGCAACATTCTGCGGATGCTGGTTGAACGCGGTTGTCGAGTGACTGTGGTCCCGGCGCAAATGGCGGCGGCGCAAGTCATGGCGCTGCGGCCCGATGGGGTTTTCCTGTCCAACGGCCCCGGCGATCCCGAACCCTGCGCCTACGCCATTGCCGCGATTCAAGAACTGTTGCAAGCAAACATTCCATTGTTTGGCATTTGTCTGGGTCATCAATTACTGGGTCTGGCCAGCGGAGCGCGCACCGTCAAGGATGAAGTTCGGCCATCATGGCGGCAATCATCCGGTGCAGGACCTCGATAGCGGTCGAGTGATGATCAGCAGCCAGAATCACGGCTTTGCGGTGGATGAAGCCACGCTGCCCGTGACAGTGCGCGCCACCCACCGTTCGCTGTTCGACGGTTCGCTGCAAGGCATCGCCCGCATCGATTGTCCGGCTTTCAGCTTTCAGGGCCATCCCGAAGCCAGCCCCGGCCCGCATGATGTCGCGCCGCTGTTCG
>JAAUTD010000354.1 GCA_012031845.1 Synechococcaceae cyanobacterium SM1_2_3 | reverse complement strand
ACCAATGAATAAGATCGCCAAGACTTCCGCGGCGAATCTCAGCGTGGCCTGGCAGGTCGCTCCCCATGTCACCCAGCATGACCTCGCCGACATCACCGAGTTGGAAGCGGGACGCAAACGCTTCGTCGACGCGAATCCCAACGCGCCCAAGGTGACGATGACCGTTCTCGCCCTCAAAGCGGTCCGTCGCCGCCGCTCAAGGCGTTTCTGCCGCCGCCCGAACGACGCGGGCTGGTCTTCATGGATCCGCCCTATGAACTCAAGGATGAATTCGACCGGCTGCTGGATGCCGTTCAGCTCATTCATCGGCGCTGGGCCAGCGGCATGATCGCCATCTGGTATCCGATCCTTGACCGTGCGCCCAGCCTGCGCTGGCAACACGCTTTGCAACAACTGGCGATTCCGGCGGTGTTATGCGCTGAACTGGGACTCCATCCGTATGACGCGCCGCTGGGTTTGCACGGTTGCGGCCTGATTATCATCAATCCACCGTGGCAACTGGATCAAACGCTGAGTCACCTGCTGCCGGAACTGCTGCAACGGCTGCGGATCGGCGAACACGGTCAAATCCGGCTGGAATGGCTGGTCAACGCGCCTTGAATTCGATATTCGCCCGTAGAGAAACTCATGAATCACAACACCCTGATTGACGCCGCCACGCTGAACGCTCATCTGGATGATCCGCGCTGGATCGTGATGGATTGCCGCTTCAATCTGGCCGATACCGAAGCGGGACGGCAGGCGTACCAACACAGCCATCTTCCTGGCGCTCGCTATGCTCATCTGGACGAGGATTTATCCAGCCCGATTACGCCGACCACGGGACGGCATCCCCTGCCTGATCCAGCGCGGCTGGCGCATAAACTGGGCGAATGGGGCATTGATCGCCAGTCGCAAATTGTCGCTTACGATGATCTGGGCGGGATGCTGGCGGCGGCGCGGTTGTGGTGGCTGCTGCGCTGGCTGGGGCATGAGGCGTGCGCGGTGCTGGATGGTGGGTTTGCAGCATGGCGACGGGACGGGTTGCCGGTGACGGCTGAAGCGCCGGTGATCCAGCCGAGGCTGTTCGATGCCCAGCCGGATGACCGGCTCTGGCTTAGCTCCGAGCAGGTGCAGGCGCTAACGCCGGATCAGGCGGTGCTGGATGCGCGGGGAGCCGCCCGCTTTCGGGGTGAACAGGAGCCGATTGATCCGGTGGCCGGACATATCCCCGGCGCGATCAATCTGCCGACCGACGGCAATCTGACTGCCGACGGGCGTTTTCTGCCGACGGTTGAGTTGCGGGCGCGATTCGACGCCGCACTAGCTGGACGCCCGCCCGCGCAGATTATTCACAGTTGCGGCTCCGGGGTGACGGCCTGTCATAACCTGCTGGCGATGGAAGCCGCTGGCCTGAGCGGTTCACGGCTGTATCCCGGTTCATGGAGCGAATGGATTCGCGATCCTGAGCGGCCGATTGCCCAGGGTTGCGAGTGAAGCGGCAGGATGCTGATCGTGCTTCAGCGATTGCTCGAATCATGCGCGGGCAGGGGAGGAATCGGAAAGGGATGATTGAACATCCATTCAGTGACTTGCCGCTCGGCGTCTGCGACTTGGGCCGGGGTCATCTTCTTGGCTAAATCCAGCTTGGCCTGCGGCGCCTGGCTATCGCCTTGAACCTCGGCGAGCGCAAACCAGAAATAGGCCCGCATCAGGTCTACCGGTACGCCCTGGCCTTCCTCGTGCATGATCGCCAGATTGACCAGCGCCTGCGGCAAGCCCTGCTCCGCCGCTTTCTGATACCACTGCATCGCCAGCGCATTATCCTGCGGCACGCCCTGGCCCCGGTCGTACAGTACGCCCAGATTGAACTGGGCAAACGCATGACCCTTTTCAGCCAGTGGCCGGACAATGGCGACTTCAGCGGCGTAATCGCCGCGCTCATGGGCGGACTTGGCCCGATCCCATTCACCATCGGCCCAAGCCGGAATAGCGATTAGCAACCCGCTTGCCAGCAGCAGAAAAAACGGTTTTTTCATCATGTTAAAGTTGCTCTATAAAATTCAGAATGGAAGTTGTAGCAATCCTAGACGAGTTGTTTAACTGCACAACGGTCAGAATGTCCGTTCTACAACTCAAACAGGATTGCTCTATGCTGAATACGCCGAGTGGGCTGCTCAAAATAGACGAAGGTCATCGCCATTATCCCAGCCCCGCGCCACGGTCGCCCATCCCGCCACCCAAGCGTGATAAAGATGACTGCCCGGGACGTAGGGATTGCGATCCTCGCCGCGATTGGCCGCTTCGACGCCCTGCCGGAAGGCTTGACGCAGCAGGGGCCCCAGTTTTTTGGAAAGATCCGTATTGCCGCGCATCGTCTGCATTCGTGAGCCATGAGCGCTAATTAGACGGCGCCGATGATAAGTTGTGTTGCATATTCGACAATAACTTTATTTTAATTGCAACTTTGTTGTATCCCAGCTATTCATCTATGGGTCATCTAACCACCGACTGCCGATATTGCCTGACATGCGTAAAGACCTGTTGAAACAATTGGCCAGCCAAGTCCTCGCTATCGAATCCCAGGCGATAGCCCAACTGATCGCCCGGATTGATGATGATTTCGTCCGCGCCTGTGAATTGATGCTGCATTGTCAGGGCCGGATCGTGGTGCTGGGCATGGGCAAATCCGGCCACATCGGCGGCAAAATCGCCGCAACTCTGGCCAGCACCGGCACCCCGGCCTTTTTCGTGCATCCCGCCGAGGCCAGTCACGGCGACATGGGCATGATCATCGCCAGGGATGTCGTGCTGGCGCTGTCCAATTCGGGCGAAACCGATGAGCTGCTCACCCTGCTGCCGCTGATCAAGCGATTGGGGATCCCGCTGATCGCCCTGACTGGCAATCCCGGTTCAACCCTGGCGAGCGTCGCTGATGTGCATCTGGATGTCAGCGTTGCTCAGGAAGCCTGTCCGCTGGGACTGGCCCCAACTTCCAGCACCACCGCCACTCTGGCGATGGGCGACGCGCTGGCGGTGGCGCTGCTGGAAGAACGCGGATTCACCGCCGAGGATTTCGCCCGCTCTCATCCCGGCGGGCGTCTGGGGCGACGCCTGCTGTTGCTGATTGATGAGGTTATGCACACCGGCGCCCAGATGCCCTGTAGCGCACCGGATGATTTGCTCCGGGACGCCCTGCTGGAAATGAGTCGCAAGGGGTTGGGAACCACGGTGATCGTGGACGGCGATCAGCGGGTGCTGGGCGTCTTCACTGACGGCGACTTGCGGCGGACGCTGGATCGCCGGATAGACGTGCATAGCGCCCGGATGGTCGAGGTCATGACTCGCCATTGCAAAACCATCGCGCCCGGCACTCTGGCCGCCGAAGCGCTGCGGATGATGCAGCAATACAAGGTCAATGCCCTGCCGGTGGTAAACTCTGAGGGCGCACTCGCTGGCGTTCTGAACATGCATGATTTGTTGCGCGCTGGCGTGCTGTAATTTCCGACTACTGGCGAACAATCCACATGCGCGAACTAATGAGCAGTGCCGCCCAAATTCAACTGGTGATTTTCGATGTGGACGGAGTATTGACTGATGGCCGCCTGTATCTGGGGAACGACGGCGCCGAATACAAGGCGTTCCATATTCGCGATGGACACGGAATCAGGATGCTGATCGACGCCGGAATCGAAGTGGCGATCATTTCTGGCCGCCGGGCCGCATCGGTAGAGCAGCGCATCCGCGATCTCGGCATCCGCCACGCCTACCTGGGCGTAGCGGACAAGCAGGCGGCATTGAACAGTGTGCTGGCAGCCACCGGGTTCATCGCTGACCAGGCCGCTTTTGTCGGCGATGATTTAATCGATCTGCCGGTGATGACGCGGGTAGGTCTGGCGATAGCGGTGCAGGATGCCGATCCCTTCGTCAAGC
>JAAUTD010000353.1 GCA_012031845.1 Synechococcaceae cyanobacterium SM1_2_3 | reverse complement strand
TCTTCGACGCGGGCTTTCTTTTCTTTCATTTCGATTTCGGTGGCCGCGCCAACCTTGATCACGGCGACGCCAACCGGCCAGCTTGGCAAACGCGTTCCTGCAACTTCTCCTTGTCGTAGTCGGAGGTGGCCTCTTCGATCTGACGGCGAATCTGATCGACCCGACCCTTGATCTCTTCAGCCTTGCCAGCGCCGTCAATAATGGTGGTGTTTTCCTTGCCGACCACGATCTTGCGGGCGGTGCCCAAATCAGCCAGCGTGGTTTTTTCCAGACTCAGGCCGACTTCTTCGGAAATGACCTGGCCGCCGGTCAGAATGGCGATGTCCTGCAACATGGCCTTGCGGCGGTCGCCGAAACCGGGGGCTTTGACTGCCGCGACCTTGACGATGCCGCGAATGGTGTTGACAACCAGGGTCGCCAGCGCCTCGCCTTCCACGTCTTCAGCGACGATCAACAGCGGCTTGCTGGCCTTGGCCACGCTTTCCAGCACCGGCAGCAGATCGCGAATGCCGGAAATCTTCTTGTCGTACAGCAGGATCAGCGGGCTTTCCAGCTCCGCCGTCATGTTCTGCTGGTTGTTGAGGAAGTAGGGCGAAATGTAGCCGCGATCAAACTGCATCCCTTCGACCACATCCAGTTCGTTATCCAGGCCCTTGCCTTCTTCAACGGTGATCACGCCTTCCTTGCCGACCTTCTTCATCGCGTCGGCGATGATCTGGCCAATGGCCTCATCGGCGTTGGCGGAAATGGTGCCGACCTGGGCAATCGCCTTGTCGTCAGTGCAGGGCTTGGACAGCTTGCGCAGTTCTTCAACCGTGGCGATGACCGCCTTATCAATGCCGCGCTTCAGGTCCATCGGGTTCATCCCGGCGGCGATGGCCTTCATGCCCTCGCGGACAATGGCCTGCGCCAGCACGGTCGCGGTGGTGGTGCCGTCGCCAGCGACATCAGAAGTCTTGGACGCGACTTCCTTAACCATCTGTGCGCCCATGTTTTCAAACTTGTCTTCCAGCTCGATTTCCTTGGCCACGGAAACGCCGTCCTTGGTGACTGTAGGCGCACCGAACGCCTTGTCCAGAAGCACATTGCGGCCACGCGGACCGAGCGTCACCTTGACGGCGTTGGCCAGAATATTGATGCCGCGCACCATGCGCGAACGGGCATCATCACCGAACTTGACATCTTTTGCTGCCATTGGGGAATTTCCTCTCAATCTTTAAAATGAAATACGGGAATAAAAAACCGGATAAACAGGATGTTACTTCTCGATAACCGCCATGATTTCGTCTTCGCGCATGATGATCAGCTCTTCGCCGTCCACCTTGACTTCGCTGCCGGAATACTTGCCGAACAGGATATGATCGCCCACTTTCACATCCAGCGACCGCACATCGCCGTTGTCCAGCAGCTTGCCGCGACCGACCGCCATCACCGTGCCGCGTGACGGCTTCTCGGCGGCAGCGCCCGGCAGCACGATGCCGCCCGGACTCTTGGTTTCTTCTTCAACGCGCTTGATCAGCACACGATCATGTAAGGGCCGAATATTCATCGGTGATTTTCTCCGTATGGGGTTGAAAGGATGAATGACTTGAGGTTGGCGCTGACTGTGTTAGCACTCGCCTGTAGTGAGTGCCAATCATAATCAGCGAAAACACCCTGTCAAGGGCTTGACCGGGAAGTAAGGTGCGGAAAAGCAAATTTCAAGGGGCGGGGCGAAGAAAACCGGGGACGATGTGGAACGGGCCTCCTGCCCGTGCGACTTCCTGTCAGGCCATTGATGTTGCGCTGTTCCACAGTCGCCAGCCGTTTTTACCCGCCTGCTTGGCGGCATACATCGCCAGATCGGCGCAGTGCGCCAGTTCCTTGGCGGTATGGGCGTGATCAGGATACAGGGCGATGCCGATGCTGGTTGAAATTTGGGCTGGTCCTTGCGTAAGGGCAAAAGGCTGATGAATCAGATCGATGATTTTTTGCGCCACGCTGGCGGCATCCTGAGGATGAGCCATGCTGGCCAGCACCACAGTAAATTCGTCGCCGCCCATGCGGGCCGCCGTGTCACTGTCGCGCAGGCTGGTTTGCAGACGCTGGCCCACCTGGCACAGCAGTTCATCGCCAGCGGCATGACCCAGCTGATCATTCACCGCCTTGAACCCGTCCAAATCCAGCCATAACACGGCGATGGTCTGCTGATTGCGGTGCGCCAGCCGCAGCGCGTACTCCAGCCGATTCCAGAACAGAATCCGGTTTGGCAACTGGGTCAGTCCATCGAAATGCGCCAGTTCCCAATTCTCCTGCTCCCGCAACCGGCGCTCGGTAATATCGTTAATAATCACAATCGCGCCGCTGACGACGCCCTGACCATCGTACAAAGTAGACCAGTGGGCGCTGAACCACTGATCGGCCAGTCCCTGAAATTCACCATCGCCAATGCGGAGGGCTTGACCAATGCCCATCCGCTGCCGGGCTTCAACCCGCTGGTCAGAATGAATGCAGTCCAGCCAGGATCGCCCCATGACCGCCTCAACGCTCAGACCAGTCAAGGCGCACCAGGCGCATTGACAAACAGGCAAATCCCGTCGGCGTTCACCTCGGCCACGCCCACCGGCGCAGCCGCCAGCATGGTGCGATAGCGATGTTCGCTAAACGCCAGTTCAACATTGATCTGTTGCAACTGACTGGTTTTGGCGCTGACTTCCTGCTGCAACACCTGGGTGTAATGGGCCAGCAGCCGCTCGGCCTGATATTGGGCAGTAACATCGGATGCGGCGCCGCGATAGCCCGCGAAACGACCCAGATCATCCTGATACGGCAAGCCGTTGACCCGCAGCCAGCGCAGTTCGCCCGCATGATTGTGGACGCTGAGCATCACCTCCCGGAACGCCGCCGCGCCCGAATCGTCGCGCCCAGCAGTTTGCGCGATTCCAGCGGGATGGCGCACACCCCAAGCCGCCACCAGCGGCCCAGACTGGGCGCCAGTTCCCAGGCCAGTTCGCCGCTCAACTGGGTCAAGCGGCCATCCTCGTTGGTATCCCACAGCAGATCGTTGGAAACGCGGATCAGATCGCGGTGCAGACTCAGGGCCCGGTCACGGGCTTCGGTGATGCCGCCCAGCAGCAATCCCATCAGGGCGACCGCGATCATGATCAGTTGATAGTAAAGGGCGGCGTCCCACTGTTGATGCCAGCCAATCAGCAGCGCCAGCGCTACATCCAGCGCGAACACGGCCCAGGTCGCTACCGACAAACCACCAACGATGGCGATCCAGGCCAGGGGCAGCACCACAAACAGGGTGAGAAAAGGGCGTGAAGCCGTGGGCAAACCCAGCCACTCCGGCGATTCAAACAGCGCGAACAGGGTCAGTAAAAGTCCGGCCAGGCGCAAGGGCTGTCGCCACCACGGCTGCAGTTGGGCGTGCGGGAACGGCTGCCGCCAGCGGCCCATTGCAGCCAGTCGCGCAGGCGCGGACTCAGATGAACCAGCAGCAGCGGCGTCAGGGTCATCACGCCGATGAAATCGCCGACCAGCCAGTAGAACCAGATTTCGGAAAACTGGCCGACGGGAATCGCGCCGCTGTGCAACAGTCGCACAGTGCCCAGACCCGCCGTCACAGCGCAGCCCAGCAGCGCCGCCACCAGAAATCGCCCGGTGTATTGCTGATGGGCGAAGCTGGTGTTGACGCAGCCGGTGTTCCAGGCCCGCAGCGCCAGCGCCGCCAGCAGATAGCCGACGACCGGAATCAGTGCGCCGACCAGATGATGGAGCAGGGATAACGGCGGCAACGGCGACGTTGAGTCAGTCGCCCACAGCCACAGGCTTAGCGCGGACTCGGTGAACAACACCGGCAAAAGCGCCCGCCAGCCGAAGGTGAACAGGACGAAAAAAGCGCAACCCCGCCGGCGGATACCACACGCTGACCGCGTTGCCGA
>JAAUTD010000352.1 GCA_012031845.1 Synechococcaceae cyanobacterium SM1_2_3 | reverse complement strand
CCCGCCCTTCGGGGCACCCCTCCTTATCCAAGGAGGGGAACAAACCCACGGCGGGAGCTTCTTGATTTCCCCTCCTTGGATAAGAGGGGGTGGCGCAAACGCGCCGGGGTGGTTTGACTCGGAAGAATTTAACAGCCCTGCGTTCGGACTCGGCGACAGAAGTCGCCGGGTTATTGCTGAGTCCATTTGGAGAGAACCGCATGGAACATCGTCGCGCCATGCTGGACGGATTCCAGCGCGCCTGGGGAGCGGGCTGGTCGCTGCCGGAATTACGCAGCATCGAAATGTACACGCGCAAAAAGCGGATGACGCCGCCGACTGCGGTCATTCCCCCAACTTGCCCGGAGTCCGCCGGTGCGCTCCACGCGCTGCATTTGCTGGAAACCGCGCTGGCGGCCCAGTCAGCGGGTTTTGCCGATGAAACGCCGTCATGGCAACGCTATGGCCAACTGCCGCGCCGCACCCTGACCGAACGGTTGACCGCTGAGGTGTTCCGCTTGCTGCGCGTGGTGCGAATTGCGCTGGAGCATCCCGCCGGCCAGTGGGATACCGGCGACGATGCAGCATTCCATTTCAAATGCCTGGACCGGCGTTATCCGGTGGATTTGCGCATCACCCCAGCGGGGTTGCGTCTGCTGCAATCGTTCGTGTTTTTCTACCTGGATGCGGTGGATCGTCCTTGGGGCGAAGCCTACGTCGAGGCCATGCTGTCGGCCTATTACACCGATATCGTGGGCGAGTTGCGCGGTTTCGAAGATGAAGATCGCGAGATTTACCAATTTCGCCCGGCCTTGCGCATCAACCGTCATCTGCGGCTGGCCTGCGCCAACCCACGCTTCTCGGTCGCTGATCAGCGCTGCCAAATTGAACTGGGGCCGGTGCATGAGGATCAGGCCCGCTTCCCGGTCGATTTTTTACCTGCGGATCGCGGACATCCACTACATCGTCCCGGTCGAGGCCCTGACCGGCAACGCCATTGCCCTGAGCGAACTGGCGCGCTGGAAAACCCGCGATCAAGCCACGCCCGCCGCTCCTGAACTTGCTACCCATCCCGCTTGAGGAATACGCCATGTCCGCTATCGGTCACGTCAAAATTGCCCTAGCCACCAACAGCCTGACGCATGTGGATACTTCATTCGTCAGCGCCAAGCAGATCGTGTTTTACGATGTCACCTACGACCAACGCGAATTTTTGGAAATGGTCCGCTTCGCCAAACCGCGTCCCGCTGGCGACGCCAGCGCCGCTCCTCCCGCTGAACCCACCGCGCCACGTCCGGGAAAAGGGCGCAACGGCGGCTGTTGTTTTGCCGACATTACTGAAGGCAGTGACCGCTTGGCCGGACGAGTCGAAGCCATGCAGGGCTGCGCCATTCTGTTCTGCAAGGAACTCAACGATCTGGCGGCGGTGCGCCTGCGCGACATCGGCGTGTTCCCGGTCAAGCTGGAACAGCGCTGCGAAATTGACATCGTGATTGATGCCTTGCAGAAGATGATGAACGCTCGCCCGCCGCTGTGGCTGCGCAAGGCGTTGGGTTACGGGGTGCGCAATCCTGAATTCCTGCTCGTCAAATCTGCTTGAGGGCTGCGCGATGGGCGACGCAGCCGACCCCTTGCATCACATTGACAAGATGCGCGCTTCCCTGAGCGCCACCGCCGCGCACCTGCGCCGGGATATTCCCAAGGTGCCTGATCCGCTGTTCCAGAACATGTTCGGGCAGGCCGCGGACGTGCTGGATCGGCTGGTGCTGGCGTTTGATGTCTACGAAACCCGCCGCCGTGAGGATCAACCGTGATCTGGCTGAATAACGTCAGCGTCCGGCGCGGCGCGACTGAAGTCCTGCACAGCCTGTCAACGGAAATTCCGGCAGCGACGGTGACGGCAGTGGTGGGACGCTCCGGGGTGGGTAAAACCACGCTGCTAGGGGCGCTTAACGGTTTGCTGCGCCCCAGCGCCGGACAGATTTCGATTACCGGAGTTGGCCCGCTTGACGACGCTTCTCTACACGCTCACCGGCGCAATACCGCCACCGTGTTCCAGCACCATGCCCTGATTGATCGCCTGAACGCGCTCGATAACGTGCTGCTCGGCATGGCCGATACCCGTCATCCGCTGTCCTTGTTGCCCTGGTCGCAACCGCACCAGCGCCGGGCCGCGCAAGCCCTGGATGATGTCGGTTTGCTGCACTACGCCCGCACCCGTGTTGATCGCTTATCCGGTGGCGAGCGGCAGCGGGTAGGGCTGGCTCGCGCCCTGGTGCGCACGCCGCGCCTGTTGCTGGGCGATGAACCGTTTGCCGCCGTCGATCCGGGTCAGGCCCGTCAATTGGGCAGCACCCTACGAAATCTCGCCGACCAGCAGGGCATGACGGTGATTCTGGTCATGCACCAGATTGACATGGCTCTGGCGCTCGCCGACCGGGTGATCGGCCTGGCCGATGGCCGAATCGCTTTCGATGGACCCGCTTCACACTTTGATCGGGCTGCTCAAGCCCAAGTCTTTCCTTCCACTATCCACCAGAAAGGATGTTAAAAATGCAGGAATTTCTAAACTTCGCTACTTCTCTCATGTTGGCCGGCATGCTCACGAGCACTACGGTCCTGGCCGACAGTCTTCCATCAAAATTGGTGATCGGACTGCTGCCCGGCGAATCCGCCCCTACCGTGATCCGCCTGAACGAACCGTTACGCGCTATCTGGAGAAACGCCTCGGCATACCGGTTGAGATCGTGGTAGGAGCCAACTATGCGGCTACCGGCGCAGCGCTGCGCTTCGGTCGGCTGGACGTGGCCTACCTGGGGCCGGTTACGTATGTGCTACAGGGCCGCAAAGTCAAACTCGAACCAGTGGCCCGTCCCTCGCATCCCGGCGTCGGCCCCAGCTTCAAGGCCGTGATCATCGTGCCGACGGATAGCCCGGCCCAAAATCTGGCTGAACTGCGCGGCAAGGAAATCGCCTTTGGCGATCCAGCCTCAACGTCTGGAACCTGGGTGCCGCAGTACATGCTATGGGACGCGGGCCTTGCGCCTGGCCGTGACTATGTGCCGCACAGCCTGGGTGCGCACGATGCGGTGGCGCTGGCGGTGCAGAACGGTCGAGTTGCTGGCGGCGGCTTGTCGCAGCCCATTTATCAGCGGTTGATCAGCGAAGGCAAGTTGGATGCGGGCAAGGTGCGGGTGTTGCAGGAATCGCCGCCGATTCCCGAATATATGTGGACCCTGCGCGAAGGCATTGATCCGGCCTTCCGCAAAAACTCACCCAGGCGCTGCTGGAAATGAACGACCCGGAAGCGTTGAAGGTGTTCCGTGCCGATGCTTTCGTGCCAGCCAAGGATAGCGATGTTGACCCGGTACGGCGCTGGGTCGAGGCCGTGGAAAAGGCGGCATCTTTGTAATGGCAGCCACCATGCCGTCGGTATCCGATCCCCGCATTTCCCGGCTGCTGGTCGAGGAGCGCCAGCAGCTCACGAGGAATCTGGGCGGACATCTGCTGTTCTGGGGGGGGGCTGGCAGGCATCATCGCCTACGCCGGGGTCTTCGATTTCAGCCGTTACAACGACCTGCCCCGCACCCTGAGCGCCTTACTGCGTGACTGCTGGCCGCCGGACTTCGGTCGCTGGACTCACTGGTTGCGCCCCTTGCTGGAAACGCTGGCCATGAGTCTGGCGGGCACGACGCTGGCGGTGCTGGCCGCGTTGCCGTTGAGCGCGGTGGCCGCCCGGCGGCTGGGACCGGCCTGGCTGAGTCTGCCGGTACGGTTGGTACTCAACACGGCGCGGGCGATTCCCGCCTTGGTGTGGGGCATCGTGTTCGTGGCCGCTGTCGGCTTCGGCTCCTTGCCCGGCACACTGGCGCTGGCCTGCCATTCCGACCGGGATGGCTGGCAAATTTTCGCCGAATCCTCGACATGCCGACTCCGGCCCCGGCCATGCCTTGGCAGCCTGGGCGTCGGGCCGCTGGCGTATTGCGCTTCGGTCTGTT
>JAAUTD010000039.1 GCA_012031845.1 Synechococcaceae cyanobacterium SM1_2_3 | reverse complement strand
CGACGCCGCCCAGAAAACTGCGCAGGCCGAAGCGGCCCGCCGTGAAGCGGCCCGCGCCGAAGCTGCTCGCAAGGCTGCTCAAACCGAGTCCGCCAGGCCAGCAGTGACTCTGCCCAAACTGCAACTGGTTTCCCGCGCCGAATCCACTGCGCCCGCCCGTGCGCCAGCGTCACCATCACCCACGGCTACTGCGCCGCCCGCTCCGCGCCCTCCTGCGCCGAATCCACCGCCATCGTCCGCCCCGGTCAGCGGCGGCACGGTTGCAGGTAGCTATGCGCTACGGAAAACGCGAGGCGCTGCGCGATTATTACCGCAGCCAGAATATCCGGGCCGCTGTTGAGCCAATCACCGTGAATGGCCGCCCGATGTACCGGGTGCGCATCTGGCGTTAGGAAAGGGATCGCAAACATGGGCGCACACTTCAGGATGGAATGCGGCGGCGCATGATGAACTGGGCCGACTACCTTATCCTCACCCTCATCGTGCTGTCGGCGTTGATTGGACTCTGGCGCGGCCTGTTGCGCGAGGTCATTTCGCTGGTCACCTGGATCGCGGCGATTGCGATTGCCTTCCTGTTTGCCGAAGACGGCGCGGCGCATCTGATCCCCTACATTGAAATGCCGTCGCTACGGATGGCGGCGGCCTTTGGCGGCCTGTTCCTGACCACCCTGCTGATCGGTGGGCTGATCGGCATTCTGGCGTCGTACCTGGTGGACTACACCGGGTTGACCGGAACAGATCGGCTGTTGGGCATGGTGTTTGGACTGGCGCGGGGGCGGGGCCATTATTGTGCTGCTGGTGCTGGCGGCGGGACTGACGCCGCTGCCGAGAGACCTCTGGTGGCAACAGGCAATGCTGCTGCGCCATTTTCAGGAAGGTGCGATCTGGCTGCGCGATCTGATGCCGCCAGAAGCTGCCCAGCACATTCGTTTTCCTTGAGTTTTCCCCATGACGGCGACAGCCGTCCATTGCGGTAGGTAATAGCAGATGTGCGGAATCATCGGTATTGCGGGGCGCAGCCCGGTCAATCAAAGCCTGTTCGACGGCTTGACCGTATTGCAACATCGGGGGCAGGACGCCGCGGGCATCGTCACTTGTGACGATGCCCGTCTGTTTTTACGCAAGGACAATGGCCTGGTTCGCGATGTGGTGCGCACCCGCCACATGTTGAATCTGCACGGCAACATCGGGATCGGCCATGTCCGCTATCCCACGGCGGGCAGTTCCGATTCCGCCGAAGCCCAGCCGTTTTACGTCAATTCGCCGTTTGGAATCACCCTGGCCCACAACGGCAACCTGACCAACGCCGTTCAACTTAAGGATGATTTATTTCGGGCTGATCGGCGGCATATCAACACCAGTTCCGATTCCGAAATTCTGCTCAATGTCTTTGCCCATGAACTGCAACAGCGCAGTCGGCTGTCGGTGGACGCTGATGATATTTTTGCGGCGGTGGCGGCGGTGCATCGGCGAGTGCGTGGCGCTTACGCGGCAGTCATGCTGATTGTTGGGTTCGGGTTGGTGGCGTTCCGCGATCCGCATGGCATCCGTCCGCTGGTGTTCGGCAGTCGCGAAACGGAAAGCGGCATGGAATACATGGCGGCGTCGGAAAGCGTGGCCCTGGATGCGCTGGACTTCCGGCGGATTCGCGATGTCGCTCCCGGCGAGGCGGTGCTGTTCGATCTGGACGGGCGGATGCACACCCGCCAGTGCGCCGAGAATCCGCTGTATTCGCCCTGCATTTTTGAGTTTGTCTATCTGGCCCGCCCTGACTCGATCCTGGATCAGGTGTCGGTTCACAAGGCGCGGTTGCGGATGGGCGAATATCTGGCCGAAAAAATTTTGCGCGACTGGCCCAATCAGGACATTGACGTGGTGATCCCGATTCCCGACACCAGCCGCACCGCCGCCCTGCAAATGGCCTCGATTCTCGGCCTCAAATACCGTGAAGGCTTTATCAAGAACCGCTACATCGCCCGGACTTTCATCATGCCCGGCCAGAAAGTCCGCAAATCAGTGCGGCAGAAGCTCAATGCGATTGATCTGGAGTTTCGCGGCAAAAATGTGTTGCTGGTGGATGATTCCATCGTGCGCGGCACCACCTCTGAGGAAATTATCCGCATGGCCCGCGATGCCGGAGCGCGCAAGGTGTATTTCGCCTCAGCGGCGCCGCCGGTGCGCTATCCCAATGTCTATGGGATTGATATGCCCGCTTCTCACGAATTGATCGCCCATGATCGTTCCGAGGAAGAAATCGCCCAGGCGATTGGCGCGGATTATCTGATTTTTCAGGACTTGGCCGATCTGGAAGAGGCGGTGCGGCGCGGCAACGCGGCGCTGAAACGCTTCGATTCCTCCTGCTTTAACGCCGAATATGTGACCGGCGATATTGATCGCGACTATCTGGACCGGCTGGCCCGCGACCGCTCCGATCAGGCCAAAATCATCCGAATTAACACCGATAGCGATCTGATTGATTTACACAATCACGCCTGAGCGCGGCGCGGAGAGACTTGTTCATGCCAATAACCGATGATGATTCCGAGTTGGGTTTTGCCAGTCTGGCGGTGCGGGCTGGCCAGACCCGCAGCCACGAAGGCGAACACGCCGAGCCGATTTTTCTGACCTCAAGTTTTGTGTTCGCCAGCGCCGCCGAGGCCGCCGCCCGCTTCAGCACCGCCACCGGCAATATCTATTCCCGCTTCACAATCCTACGGTGCGGATGTTTCAGGAGCGGTTGGCGGCGCTGGAAGGCGGCGCATCCTGCATTGCCACCGGCTCCGGCATGGCGGCGATTCTGGCAACCTGCATGGCGTTGTTGAAAAGCGGCGACCATATTGTTTCGGCCAGCGCGGTGTTCGGCACTACGATTTCTTTGTTTAATCAGTACTTAGCCAAGTTTGGCGTGGCGACCAGCTATGCGCGGTTGAGCGACCTTTCCACTTGGGAAGCGGCGATTCGGCCCGAAACCCGGCTGTTTTTTGTCGAAACGCCGTCGAATCCGCTGATGGAACTGGCCGATATTCAGGCGCTGGCCGATCTGGCTCATGCACACGCTATTCTGCTGGTGGTCGACAACTGCTTCTGCACCCCGGCCTTGCAACAGCCGTTCAAGCTGGGCGCAGACTTGGTGATTCATTCCGGCACCAAATATCTGGACGGCCAAGGCCGTTGTGTGGGCGGGGCGGTAGTGGGCGATTCGCAGCGGGTCGGCGTGGACATTTTCGGTTTTCTGCGCACCGCCGGGCCAACCTTGAGTCCATTCAACGCCTGGGTATTTTTGAAAGGTCTGGAGACGCTGCATTTGCGGATGCGCGCTCATAGCGAAGCGGCGCTGCAACTGGCGCACTGGCTGGAAGCGCAGCCGGGGGTCGAACGGGTTTACTATCCGGGTTTGCCGTCGCATCCGCAGTTTGAGTTGGCGCAACGGCAGCAAAGCGGCTTTGGCGGCATCGTTTCCTTCGAGGTGCGCGGCGGCCAGGCGGCGGCGTGGGCGCTGATTGACGCCACCCGGCTGATTTCCATTACCGCTAATCTGGGCGACGCCAAGTCCACCATCACCCATCCCGCCACCACCACGCATGGTCGGTTGACCCCGCAGGAACGCGAACGAGCCGGGATTCGCGACAGTCTGGTGCGGGTTTCGGTGGGATTAGAAGACATCGCCGATATTCAGGCCGATCTGGAACGCGGTTTAAGCAGGTTATCGTAATCTGTTGGAAACGTGACGCCCATCTAAGCAGTAGATCAATCCTGTCTCCACGCAAGAACCCCTTCAAGCCAGGATTTTCGCTTCGGATTCAAAAACCATTCGGGGCGAGAGCCTGTCGAACCCCGATTTTTTTCCGATGAATGCCCTTCGACCGCTGAGTGTGCCGAAGCGTCAGGGCGAACGGATGGAGCGAAAGTCCTGAGAACAAAAATCCTGTATTCCCACAAATTTTAATAGGTGTATTATGGCGGTAAGGTACTTCTGGACGGTCGTAGGGTCCGGGATGCCGGTGAGCTTTTAAGGCGATGGTTGACAGGATTGGAGTCTGTAATGGGGACTGATGCAACCGTACATTATCGTGCGGTCATTGATGCGCTGACCGCCCATGTGGCCTTACTCGACCAGTTCGGAGGCATTGTTGTCGTCAATGAAGCGTGGCGGCAGTATGCAGACGCCAACGGCAGCAAGTTGCCAAATTACGGGGTGGGCTGCAATTATCTCGGCTTGCTCAGACAGTCGGTGAACTCTTCGGATGATGGAACCTCTGTGGGCCTGGAAGACCGCAGGATTGCTCAAATGGTGATGGAAGGCATCAGTAGCGTCGTTAGCGGCGCCTGCCCGAAGTTTCAGATAGAGTACCCTTGTCATGCTCCCCACGAGAATCGCTGGTTCCTGTTGACCGTGACCCCGTTTGCTCTGGGCAGTCAAGCGCGAGTCGTAGTCTCCCACGAAAACATCACCTCACTGAAGTTGGCGGAAAACCAGGTTCGCGCCCAGGGGACACGGCTGATAGAGACCTTCAGCAGCATGGTGGAGGCCATTGCCTTGGCTATCGAAATGCGTGACCCGTATACCGCTGGTCACCAGCGCCAGGTCGCCACCCTTGCGGTTGAGATCGGCCGGATTATGCAGTTGAGTGAAGACCAGCTCTTTGGCCTTCACTTGGGGCCACCATCCACGACATCGGCAAAATCTCGATTCCGGTCGAAATTCTCAATCGTCCAGGGGCGCTGTCCACACCGCAATATCAGATCATTCGCCGCCATCCCGATGTCGGGTACGAGATTCTGCGTGGCATCGAATTTCTCTGGCCCATCGCCGATATGGTCTGGCAGCACCACGAACGCATGGACGGCAGCGGTTATCCGCTGGGTCTCAAGGGTCATGAAATTTGCATCGAGGCGCGCATCATTGCCGTTGCTGATGTGTTTGACGCCATCATTTCCCACCGTCCCTATCGGTCCGCCCGCAATATGGACATGGCCCTGACTGAACTAAGCCAGGGTCGGGGCACTGCCTATGACCCCGATGCGGTTGACGCGGGTCTGTCTTTTTTTGCCGAGGTGGGCAGTGAATGGCATCGCGCCCACTTGACTCACGCCGGGGAATTGCATCCTCTCGATCACTGCTATAGCCCGACGCGATCCGGTCAAAAAAGCCCTGACAGAAATCGCTTTGTCGGATCGCCGCCAGCTCGATCAATAGCGCCAGCGCCTATTTCCCTTTAGATGAATGCAGCAGATTATTAAATAAAGATGAGGACAAAATGAGCAAATTTATTGAGTGGTCTAATGTAATCAGTGTGGGTATCGAGGAAATTGATACTCAGCATAAATTGATTGTGGATTTAGTGAACGAAATCCATGACGCCATTCAGCAGCGACTGGGTGCAAAAATCACTGGTGATGTGCTGCAACGGCTGGATGAATACGTCCGGGTGCATTTTATTGTGGAGGAAAGCCTGATGCGGATCCTGCACTACCCTGATTATGAGCGGCATAAGGGGGAGCATGAAAAGCTGATCAAGCAATTGATGGGTTTTCGCGACAAGCTGAGTGCGGGAAAAGTTTCCATCAGCTTTGAACTTGATCATTTTCTCAGAACATGGCTCACCAAGCACATTATGGAAGTGGATAAGCATTACGCCACGTTTTTCCTGGAACGGGACATTCAGCCAAAATTGCTGCAAAGCTCTTGGTCGCAGCGGATTTGGCAATCTCTAAGTCGAAAGCCTGTGGTAGAGTCGAAAGAAGAAAAGCCCACCAGCTTTAGTCCCTGGCTGTTTAGCTATGATCCTGATTTGTTTCTGTTTCTTTTTCGCCTGAAAAAACCTCATGCTCTCTCTGCGTTATATCCTGACCATTGCCTGCCCCGATCGGGTGGGCATTGTCGCCGCCGTCTCCAATGCGCTGGCGGTTCACTGCGGCAACATCGTCGAATCCGATCAGTTCAGCGACACCGAATCCAGCCGGTTTTTCATGCGACTGGTGTTTGATCTGGACGAAGCCGCCGCGCCGACGCTGGTGGCGGATTTCACGCCGCTGGCGCGCCAGTTCGAGATGGACTGGCATTTTTATGATCCGCGCCAGCGGCTGCGGGTGATGATTCTGGCGTCCACCGCCGAGCATTGTCTGAACGATTTGCTGTACCGGCATCGCACCGGAGCCTTGCCGATGGACATTACCGCGATTGTTTCCAATCACCGCGATTTGGAACATCTCGCTGCCTGGCACGCGATTCCCTACCACTATCTGCCGGTGACGGCGGCAACCAAACCCGCGCAGGAACAGGCGATTCTGCAACTGGTCGAGCAGACCGGCGCGGAGCTGGTGATTCTGGCCCGCTACATGCAAATCCTGTCGCCGGACTTGTGCCGGACGCTGGCGGGGCGGGTGATCAATATCCACCATTCCTTTCTGCCGGGATTCAAGGGCGCCAAGCCCTACCACCAAGCCTATGCGCGAGGCGTCAAGCTGATCGGCGCGACCGCGCATTTCGTCACCGCCAATCTAGACGAAGGGCCGATCATCGAACAGGAAGTGGAGCGGGTGGATCATGCGCATACGCCCGAACAATTGGCGGCGGTGGGCCGTGATATTGAAAACATTGTGCTGGCGCGGGCGCTTCACTATCACCTGGAGCGGCGGGTTTTTGTCAACGGCAGCAAAACCGTGGTATTGCGCTAGGCCATGCTGGATTCATCGGTTAATTATCTCGCCGCGTTCCTGATTGGTCTCAGCGGCGGCGTTCACTGTTTCGGGATGTGCGGCGGCATTGTCGGTGCGCTGACCCTGGGTTTGCCGCCCGCGCCAGGGCATCCGCTGTCAATCCGACTGCCGTATTTACTGGCCTATAACAGCGGGCGAATCGCCAGTTATGTGGTTGCCGGGGCGCTGGCGGGCGGGGTTGGGGCCTGGGCGGCGCACCTGATTTCAGTGCATCACGCCCAACTGGGGCTGCAAGTCCTGGCCGGGCTGTTCATGATTTTGCTGGGGCTGTATCTGGCGGGCTGGTGGCCGATCCTGAGTCGGCTGGAACAGGTCGGCGGTCGCTTCTGGCGGTGGATTGAGCCGCTGGGACGGCGCTGGCTGCCGGTGCGCACACCCGCGCAGGCGCTGGGCATCGGGCTGGTGTGGGGCTGGTTGCCGTGCGGGCTGGTTTATAGCGTACTGGTCTGGGCGATAGGCGCGGGGAGCGCGTTGAATGGCGCTTTGCTGCTGCTCTGCTTTGGCCTTGGCACCTTGCCGATGTTGCTGGCGATGGGCACGGTCGCGGCGACCTTGGCCGGATTCATCCGTCAACCGCTGGTGCGACAGGGCGCTGGATTACTGGTGATGCTGTTCGGCGGTTACGAGATACTTCTGGCGGCGCGGAGGCTGTGGATGTGATGAACCCCGTGGATTGTCCGGTTGCGCTGATCACCGGCGGCGGTCGTGGCATTGGCAGGGCTACGGCTGAACTTCTGGCGGGCAAAGGCGTTCACGTCATTGTCGCCAGCCGCACTGAGCCGGAATTAGCCGCGACCGTGGCAGCGATTCAGTCTGCCGGTTTTCGCGCTTCCGCTGTCGTCCTGGATGTGGCCGACGATCAGGCGGTGGCGGCGGCTTTTACTGCGATTACTACGCAATTTGGCCGCCTGGATATATTGGTCAATAACGCAGCTATTTTATTGAGCAGCCCGTTTGCCGACATGGCGATGAGCGACTGGGATCGGCTGATGGCGATCAATCTGCGCGGTGCGGTGTGCTGCGCCCAACAGGCGTTCCGGCTGATGCAGGAGCGCGGCGGCAGCATCGTCAACCTGTCTTCGCTGGGCGGGATTGCCCATACCGAAAAATTTCCTGGGTACGCCGCCTATACCGTCAGCAAATTCGCCGTGACCGGCTTGACCGAGGCGCTGGCCGCCGAAGGCAAGCCTTATCAGATTCGGGTTAATGGCGTTGCGCCCGGCGCGGTGGATACTGCAATGCTGCGACAGGCCGCGCCGCATTTGCGCACCCGCACTACGCCCGCCGATGTCGCCAAAATCATCGCTTTTCTCTGCGATCCGGCTGAATCCGGCAGTATGACCGGCGCTACCGTGCTGATTAACAGCAACGAGTGAATTCAACCGCGCCGTCAATCAACCCCATAGAACCGAATCGCGTTGCGCCCGGCTTTTTTGGCTTGGTACATGGACATATCGGCCCACTTGAGAATGTCATCCTGGCTGCTTTCGTGATTGACGAACACCACCACGCCGATGCTGGCGGTGCAGCGATGTTCAATCGCGGCATCGGCCTTGCCTTCGCGCCGGATCGTCAACTGGTACGGTTCGGATAAGGTCAGCCGGATTTTTTCGGCCACCACTTGGGCCAGCGCCGTCGCTTTGGCCTTATCCGCATTCAACTCATTAAGAATCACCACAAATTCATCGCCGCCGAAGCGGGCGATGGTGTCCTTTTCGCGCACACAGCTTTTCAGCCGATCGGCCGCTTCATTCAGCAGCAGATCGCCGACGACGTGTCCATGCGTGTCATTCAGCGGCTTGAAATTATCCAGATCGAGGAACATCAGGGCGCTATGGCAACCACTGCGCTTGCTGGCCGCAATGGTCTGGCTCAGGCGGTCATTGAGCAGGTAACGGTTGGGCAGTTGGGTGAGCATGTCGTAGAACGCCAGTTGCCGCACCTGATCTTCCATCTGCTTATGTTCAAGGGCAATGCCGGCTAGCCGGGCCGCCTGTTCGATGATGAGAATGTCGGATACGGTCGGCGCATGCGGTTCCCGATGATAGATGGCAAAGGCTCCCAGCGTCCGACCCGATGCCGAGTGGATCGGCTGTGACCAGCAAGCGCCCAGCCCGGCTTTGGCGGCAAGCTCTCTAAAAGGCCTCCAATAGGGATGAGTGGCGATGTCGGTGACGATGACCCGCTCGCCGGTGAAGGCGGCCGTTCCGCAGGAACCGATGCCGGGGCCGATTGCCATGCTTTCGATAGCCGTGTTGTAGAAATCAGGCAGGTTGGGCGCCACGCTCTGATCAAAGCGTTTGCCCTCGCGATCCAGCAGCAAGATACTGCACCGCATATCGGGATAGAGTTGCTCCAATCCCAGCACAATGGCTTCCAGAATGCGCGGGAGCGGTTGATCGCCCGCCAGCAGCTCCAGAACCTGGCTGCGAAACTGTTCGTACTGTTCGGCTTGCTTGATCGCGGTGATGTCGGTGTGGGTGATGGTGACGCCATTGCTGTGGTCCGCTCCGAGCGGCATGACGATCATGGTGAACCAGCGCTGTTGTTGTGGCGAATGGCAGAGATAGTCGAGGCTGAAGCAGGGTAGTCGGCCTTCCAGCACCGCTTGAATGCCGTCGCAAGCCGCCAGGATATCAGCAGAGGCGCAATCAGCCTTGCAGAACGCCAGATAATTGTCGCCGACTTTGGCGTGTGGGGCTGGCTGGCCCAGTTCGCTCCCGTTTTCCCAGACAAACCGTCGCCAGCGGTCGTTGACCGCCTGAATCACCCCGTTGCGATCCACGACCGCAATTTCAGCAGCCACCGAGTTGAGGATGATGCTCTGAAAGGCTTCGCTGTCCTTCAGCGTTTTTTCCCGCTGCGCCAGGATGTCGAGCAGACGATTGAAAGCGCCGATTAACTCGCCAATTTCGTCTTGATAGCTAATCGGCAAGGGTTGCGAAGGTAGATGAGTCTCGGAGCGGGCAGCCAACATTTTCGCGGCGGTCAGCAGCGGCGCAAGCTGCTCTAGCAACATTCGCCAGGTCAGACCGCCAGCCAGCACGGTGAGCAGGATCGTGATGAGCAGGATGCGCTGCTGCATGGCGCGGATCGGAGCAAAGGCTTCTGTGGTGGGCAGGGCGGCTACTGCGATCCAGTCGGCTGCCGGAACGGCTTTGTCCGAAGCCAGCACTTCCACGTCCTGGGGATTGGTCAAAATCGCAGAACCCTCGTACCCTTGAATAAAGCGGTCAATCCCCGGATTGACGCCGGGGGCGGGAAGAGTTTCCATGATCCGGCTCTGGTCAGAGGCGGTTATGACCAGCCGATGCTGTGGCGCAACCACCAGATAACCCCCGGACTGGCCGTAACGGCTACGGGTAATCCGGTCCAGAAAGTTGGGTGTGCTGAGGTCGGTCACCCCGGCCAGAGCGCCAATCACCATGCCTTCAGCATCGCGGATCGGCGTCGCCATAACGAAAACCGGAGTCTGCAACGCCCGGCCAATGACCGGACGGCTAATGATGGTTTTCCCTGCCTTCAGCGCCCCAATCAGATAATCCCGATCCCGGTAATTGATGCCAGCGCGTTGCGCCGAGAGTGGAATTCCGGCAATGGCAACGCCATCAATCCCGGTGACAAAGACCCCGCCGTTGAACGGCCCTTGAAGAATGAGCCGCTGTTCCAGAAAAGTCTGCAAGGTGGCTGAGTTGCCGATGAGTGTCGGGTTAATCCATGCGGCTACTTTTTCCAGCACGCTAATCCGGTAATTAATATCCTGATTGATGTCTGCGGCGAGAATGGAAACAGTCGAGAATTGCTGATCGCTTAATAGGTGCTGCATGTCGGTGCGCAGCATCCGGCTGATGTAGGCGGTTAGCGACCAGATGCTGATCAGAAAGATGGCCAGGGTGAAGAGGGTGACTCTGGTCTTGAGCGAGCGCCACCGCAAGATGTTGGAGTTCATGTTGTAATGCCTTTCGCTTGATGTACTTGACCTGAAGAGGCAGCACGTTGAAGGAGCGAATGCGAGTACAGCCTACGCGACGATCCCCACCTGATCCCGGCCAAGCTGAAGCAATTGACAGGAAGTTGAATTGAATCAATACAAGTTGTAAGCCAATTTTGCGAGCAAGCCGCAATTCTCTAAAT
Source organism: Synechococcaceae cyanobacterium SM1_2_3 (assembly GCA_012031845.1). GTDB lineage: Bacteria > Pseudomonadota > Gammaproteobacteria > Competibacterales > Competibacteraceae > Contendibacter. Next base: position 7,253 of record JAAUTD010000039.1, on the reverse strand, counting down.
TGAGGCTACTGAATCAAAAGTATCTTGAAAAATAGAGGAAAAAAATTGGAGATTCTGGAACAAATGCGGGAGGTGGAGCGAGTGCGATGCGGTGGCGCAGCATATTCTGAAAAAGAGTAGTTTCAGCGTATTTCATTTTGAAAACAGGCATAACTTTTGCTTTGTCAGCACGTGCGCTGACTGCGATTGGAGAGTGGGCATCCTGCCCGTCAACTGCACAACGGGCAGGATGCCCACTCTATGTAAAAAATCCGGGTCGCTGAACCTGTCAACCAAACTCCAGCTTGAATCCGGCCTTGCGCAAATAACGCGCCTCCACTTCCAGATCAGCGCGAGTCAGTGGATGCTCGTCCAGCCAGCCGCTGGGAAAGCGCAATTCCAGCCGCTGCTGATGAATGCGCAAATTGAGCGGCGGCAACGGCTGGCGATGGCGCCCTCGATGCAACACCACCGCCAGCCGTAATAACACCGCCAGCCGTCGCGCCAGCGGAGCCAGGTCTCTGGGCAAATGATCGAAGGCGTCGCCGGGGAATCCGCGCCGGTGTCGCCGCACCAGCGCCGCCAGCAAGGTCTGATCGCTGCGGGAAAATCCCGGCAGATCGGCGTGCTCCAGGATATAGGCGCCGTGTTTGTGATAGCAGTGATAGCTCAGCAACATGCCGATTTCGTACAGCCGGGCCGCCCATTCCAGAATCCGGTCGCTGCCGCTTGTCGCCAGAGGCCATTGCTCCCCGCGCCTGCTCAAACAAAACCATTGCCGTGGCGCTGACCCGCTCGGCCTGCGCCTTGTCCAGGTTGTAGCGATCCAGCACATCAATAATGGTGCGATCCCGCACGTCTTCATGGCGAATCCGGCCTTGCAGGTCATAGATCACGCCCTCGCGCAGCGCCCTTCCGACACTTCCATCCGCTCCAGACCCAGCGTCTCGCATAAGCCATGCAGCACCGCGAAACCGCCCGCGAACACCCGGGCGCGCGCCGGCTCCAAGGCCCAGCGGGCGGCAATCGCTGAGGTATTGCCGGTTTCCAGCAGCGCAGTCCGCAGGCGCCGCAACGCTTCCAGGGTAATCCCTTCGCGGCACCAGCCTTCCCGCGTCGCCACATCCTGAATCGCCTTAATGGTGCCCGAAGCGCCAGTTACTGCCTGCCAGCCCCAATCCTGAAATTCCAGCGTGACGGGCTCCAGCTTCAGGCGCACCAGTAGTTCTGCGGTCTTCATCCGGGACTCGGTGATCCGGCCATCGTCGAAACAGGCGCGACTCATGCTGACGCAGCCCATTTTCAGGCTGGTCAGATGCAGCGGCTCAAATTTTTCGCCAATGATCAATTCAGTGCTGCCGCCGCCAATATCCACCACCAGCCGTCGGCCTGGCGCGTCAGCCACGCTGTGAACCACACCCAGATAGACCAGCCGCGCTTCTTCCTGGCCGCTGATGATCTCGACGGTATGACCCAGCACCGCTTCGGCCCGGACCAGAAAATCGGCGCTGTTGCGAGCAATACGCAGGGTGTTGGTGCCCACGATCCGCAACTGTTCGGACGGAATCTGGCGCAAGCGCTGGCCGAACCGGGCCAGGCAATCCAGCGCCCGCTGTTGTGATTCTTCCGAAAGTCGGTTCTTGCCATCCAGCCCGGCGGCGAACTGCACCATTTCCCGCAGCCGATCCAGAATTTGAAAATGCCCGTTGACCATCCGGGCGACAATCATGTGAAAGCTGTTGGAACCCAGGTCAATCGCAGCAATAACATCAGCAGGCACAGCCTATTTCCTTATCGCGTAAGTAAACAAAATCCCGCTCAATCCGGTTTCAGTCCGCGCAATTGACCGGGTGTCAGCACCCATTGCAACAGACCCTTGCCCGCCCCGGCGTGGTCAGCGAACTCGATGAGCGCGACCCCGCCCTTACGGAAAATGATCAGCGGTTGCGCAATATCGGCCAGCAGCAACCCGGTCAACAAACCCAATTGCGGTTCGTGGCCCACCGCCACCACCCAGGCGTCCGGCGGGCATTGCGCCAGCCACGCCAGCACCATTTCGGGCGAATAGCGGTAATCCAGTTCGGGGCGTTCTATTAATGGCGGATCGCCGCAGGCGCGGGCGATGATCTCGGCGGTTTCGCGGGCGCGGGCCAGCGGGCTGCAGGCCAGAATGTCAATCCGATCCAGTTGCGCCCGCAACCGATTGGCGGCCTTGCGCATTTTTTTTCGGCCAGTATCGGTTAATGGCCGTTCGGCGTCGGTTCCGCCAGCAGCAATAAAAGTTTCGGCATCCTCGGCGATGGCATGGCGAACCAGCAGTAATTTCATGAAATGCTCCTTAACCAGCGATAGTCGCCAGTTTAGCACCGACAGCCGTTGTCATTCCGGGCCGGGGCCACGATGGGTTTTACCTGCGAATCCTGCGGAAAATCACAGGTGAATACGCTGCCTGTACCCAATTCACTGCTAATCCGTAATTGGCCGCCGTGATGATTCAGCACATGTTTGACGATAGATAAGCCCAGTCCGGTGCCGCCGCTGCCGCGTGAGCGGTCGCGATTAATTCGGTAGAACCGCTCGGTCAGGCGCGGGATGTGATGGGGCGCGATGCCTTCGCCGTTATCCTCAACCGCCAGATGAATGCCTTCCGCATCGGCAAACCAGCGGATCACGATTCGGCCATTGGCCGGGGTATAGCGCACGGCGTTGAACACCAGATTGGAAAAGGCGCTGTGCAATTCCTTTTCGCTGCCGGAAATCCATAACTCAGGATCGGCGTTGATTTCGATCTGGTGGCCCTGTTCATCGCTGAGGGTAATCGCGTCATCCACAATAGCGGACAGAATCGCTGGCACATTGACGGGTTTCAGCGGCGCGCGCTCCCGGCGCGATTCCAGCCGGGCCAGCAGCAACAGGTCTTCAACGATATGCAGCATTCGCCGCGACTGTTGCTGCATCCCGTGTAACGGCTGCCGCCAATGCTCGAGCGCGGGACTGTCGCTATCAAGCAGGGTTTCCAGATAGCCGCTGATCACGGTCAGCGGGGTGCGCAGTTCGTGCGAGACATTGGCGACGAAATCCCGCCGCACCTGTTCCAGCCGCCGCACCCGCGAGATGTCGGTCGCCAGCAACAACCGCTGTTTCTTGCCATAGGGCACGATGCGGGCGCTCAACAGCCGAGCGTCATCCACCGGCGCCGGAAATTCCACCTGATCTCTTTGGCGTGGCTCCACCGGTTCGCCCCGGCGGCGCTGATTTAGAAAAGCCACAAAATCCGGGTGTCGCAACAGATTCGCGACCGGCAGGCCAACATCGCGGGCGGGCGATAGACCCAGTAGATGGTGGGCTGCGCCATTGCACCACAGCACCCGGTCGTCCTCGCCCAGCACCACGGCGGCGTCCGGCAATGCGGCAGTGGCCTGTTGCACCTGCCGCAACAGCTTGCTGAGCTTGCGTTTGCGTTTGCGGCTCTGGCGGCGCAAGCGGGCGATGTGCGCGGCGATGCCGTCCCAGACCAGTCCGACCGCTGGCGGATTGGCGTCCCGATCCCCACTCAGCCAGCGATCTAACTGGTAGAGCCGCCGTAAGTGCCAGGCCAGAAGGCGACCGCCGCCAGCAGCAAAGCCAGCAACAGTTGATTCGTCAGTGCGCCCACCACCGCAGCAGCCAGAAACGCCACAGCCAAGCGTCGCAATAGTTTCTGCCAGAGTGGAGACACGACTAAATCCGGGTGGAAAAGCGGTAGCCGGTGCCGCGCACCGTCTGGATGAGCGCATCGTGACCATGCGGTTCCAGCACCTTGCGCAACCGGCGAATATGCACGTCTACAGTGCGTTCTTCGACATAGACATTGCTGCCCCAGACCCGATCCAGCAATTGCCCCCGGCTGTACACCCGCTCTGGGTGCGACATGAAGAATTCGAGCAGCCGATATTCGGTCGGCCCCATCTCCAGCAGGGTTTCTCCGGCGCTGACCCGATGACTGGCCAGGTCCAAAAACAGCCCATTGGCCCGCAGCACTTCGTCTTCCGCAGCCGGATTGCCCCGGCGCAACACCGCCCGGATTCGCGCCACCAGTTCACGCGGCGAAAACGGTTTGGTGATGTAATCATCGGCGCCGCTTTCCAGCCCTTGCACCTTGTCTTCTTCCTCGGCGCGGGCGGTCAGCATGATGATCGGCAATTCGCGGGTCAGTTCTTCCTTTTTCAGCCGCCGGGCGAAATCAATTCCGCTGATGCCCGGCAGCATCCAGTCCAGCAGCACCAGATCGGGCAGATTTTCGGCGATGCTGGCTTGCGCCTGCCGACTGTCGGCGGCTTCCTGCACTTCGTAACCGGCGCTGACCAGAGCAAAAACCACCATTTCCCGGATGGGCTGCTCGTCTTCCACAATTAAAATCTGTTTGGCGTTCATGATTCCTCTTGATTTTGCTGGAGCCGTCCCAAACTTACTGCAAAGCGATTCTGCTAGGGATTACTGGTATTTAGGGCAATTTGATGACAGGGATGTGACGAAGCCCGCGCTTTGAATAGCCCACGGCTATTACCGCATTTGTAGGATTCAATTTCCACGATGAATAAAAGTCGCCTAAGCTGCACTCACCTTAAGCCCTGTTGACTGTTGCTTCATTCACCCGGAGGTATCCCATGAGCGTTCTTGTTACCCAGCCTGCCCCTGATTTCACTGCCGCCGCCGTCATGCCCGATGGTTCGATCAATGAAAAATTCAAGCTGTCTGATCTGCGCGGCAAGTATGTGGTGCTGTTCTTCTATCCGCTGGACTTCACCTTTGTTTGTCCGTCGGAAATCATTGCCCATGATCACCGCGTCTCCAAATTCAAGGAACTGGGCGTCGAAGTCGTCGGCGTGTCGATTGACTCGCAGTTCAGCCATTTTGCCTGGCGCGAAACGCCGGTCGAAAAGGGCGGCATTGGCCGGGTGGCTTTCCCGCTGGTCGCCGACATCAAGCATGAAATCACCCAGGCTTACGGCATTGAGCATCCCGCTGGCGTGGCGCTGCGCGGTTCGTTCCTGATTGACAAGGCCGGCATCGTGCAGGCGCAGATCGTGAACAACCTGCCGCTGGGCCGCGAAGTGGATGAGATGGTTCGCCTGGTCGAGGCGCTGCAATTCACTGAAGAACACGGCGAAGTCTGCCCGGCCGGCTGGCGCAAGGGCCAGAAGGGCATGAAGCCCACTGCTGATGGCGTGGCTGCTTATCTGGCCGAGAACGCGGGCGGTCTGTAAGCATCGGTTCCCTCTCCCGCCAACGGGAGAGGGATTCAGATTCAGCCAGCGTCCCTACGCCAGCGTCCTTTGCTCTTCACCCGGTTTCTGACGTAGAGCCACTGTCCATTCCAAGAACAACACCTCAGGAGATTTCATGCCATGAGCACCGCCAAACACTGCCGTTTGCTGATTCTCGGTTCCGGTCCTGCCGGTTATACCGCTGCGGTATACGCCGCTCGCGCCAACCTTCAGCCGGTGCTGGTCACCGGTCTGCAAATGGGCGGGCAATTGACCACCACCACCGAAGTGGATAACTGGCCCGGCGATGTCGAGGGCTTGATGGGGCCGGATTTGATGGATCGGATGCGCCGTCACGCCGAGCGTTTTCATACCGAGATCATTTTCGATCACATTCATACCGCCCAGTTGCAAGAACGTCCGTTCCGCCTGATCGGCGATGCCGGCGAATACACCTGCGATGCGCTGATTATTGCCACCGGGGCCAGCGCCCAATATCTCGGCCTGCCTTCGGAAGAAGCGTTCATGGGCAAAGGCGTATCGGGTTGCGCGACCTGCGACGGCTTTTTCTATCGCAACCAGAAAGTTGCGGTGATTGGCGGCGGCAATACGGCGGTGGAGGAAGCGCTGTATATGGCGAACATCGCCAGCGAAGTGACGCTGGTGCATCGCCGTCAGCAGTTCCGCGCCGAGAAGATTCTGGTGGACAAGCTGATGGAGAAAGTGAGCAGCGGCAAGGTTCGGCTGGCGCTGGACAGTACGCTGGATGAAGTGCTGGGCGACCAGAGTGGCGTGACCGGAATGCGGTTGCGTAATGTCGTTAATGACGAACGCCAGGACATTCCATTGCAAGGCGTATTCATTGCGATTGGGCATAAGCCGAATACTGACTTATTCACCGGTCAGTTGGAAATGCGCAATGGCTATATCCTGATTAAAACCGGCACTGAAGGCGGCGCGACGGCAACCAGTATTCCCGGCGTCTTCGCCGCTGGCGACGTGGCTGATCATGTTTACCGCCAGGCGATTACCTCAGCGGGCAGTGGCTGCATGGCGGCGCTGGACGCTGATAAATATCTTGACGGGTTGCGTCACTAAGAAATTAGGCGTGGAAGACCGGCATTGATGCTATTCGATGAGGCAATCAGAAAGAGCGCTTTTATGGGAGTGTTGTGTGTCCCTGTGGGTGGCTTGGCAGGTCTTTGGGTCGCCCAGTTTGCTGTTGGAGATGGTTATTTCGTTTTTGTCATCGCGGCTCCGGTAGCAGCTTTTCTGTCGGGCACATTGAGTTGGTGGTTGTTTGTCGTCAGGCCGAGGCGATCCAGTTGGTTTAGGGGTGCGTTGGCTGGATCATTCGCAGCGGTGCTGGGGCACCTGCTTTGCTGGTATATCCTGCTGGTTGGCGCGTATGTTTGGCACAGCCTGAGCGGGGAGGCGGTTGCGGTAGGCAGCGCGCCGATGAATCCGATGGAAGCTATCACTGCGGCGGGAATCTACGGCGCGTTCAGCCTTCTGTTAATCGGGTGGGTCACAGTCCCGGCAGGCGCTATGCTCGGCGTTCTCCTGAGCTTCATGAAGAAACGCAGTGCTTGAGAATATACAGACCCGTCTAACGTCATTCGATAGGTTTAACAGGCTTCCAGCCCGTTAAACCAGTTTCAATGCAAACCCCTTGCTTATTTCCCCAGCAAGGGGTTTTTTGTGCGCTGCATTCCCCTTTGAATAACCCGCTTTTAGCGCCGATAATGCCGCCTTCCATCGCGCTGGCCGGTCATCGGCTGGCGTCCATCCTGTCCACTCAATAAGGAGAATTCCTGTGTCCAAACCCGTGCGTCCCCGTCGCAGCGTCCTGTACATGCCTGGTTCCAACGCCCGCGCCCTTGATAAAGCCCGCACGTTGCCCGCCGACGGCTACATTCTCGATCTGGAAGATGCGGTCGCCCCCGATTCCAAGGAAATCGCCCGCCAGCAAGTCTGTGATGCGGTCAAAGGCCGGTGGCTTTGGCCAGCGCGAGATCATCATCCGCG
>JAAUTD010000038.1 GCA_012031845.1 Synechococcaceae cyanobacterium SM1_2_3 | reverse complement strand
TAAATCTGACGGCATCGCTCAGGGCGACTTATCCCGTGATCTGTCGTTTGGTCGGCGATAGTTTCTTTGATTATGTCGCGGCGCAATACATCACCGCTTATCCGTCCCGTTCCGGCGATTTGGAGGAATTCGGCGGCGATTTCGCCCGGTTCCTGGAAATTTTTACTCCTGCCGCTGAATTGGTTTATTTACCCGATGTCGCCCGGCTGGAATGGATTTATCGCCAGATTTTTTATGCCGCCGATCATCCGCCACTCGACTTGTCGGCGTTAGCGCAAGTGCCCGCCGAACAGCAGGGCGATCTGCATTTTCAATTGCATCCCGCCGCCCGGTTATTGCAGTCAGCTTTTCCGATTCTGCGGATTTGGCAAGTGAATCAGGCCGATTACGCGGGCGATGCGGCAGTGGATTTGACGGCGGGCGGAATCAGGTTGCTGGCATTGCGCCGCGACCATTTCGAGATTGAATTTCAGCCGCTGTCAGTTGGGGAATTGATTTTGTTGTTGGCGCTGGAACAAGGTTTCACCTTTGCCGCCGCCTGTGAGCAGGCGATGACGGCGCAACCTGATATGGATTTATCGGCCTGTTTCAGCCGCCATGTTTTGCAAGGCGCTTTAGTCCGCCTTTACTGACAGGACAATCCGGTTCCGGTGATTGCCGTAGAACGGGCTTCCAGCCCTTTGTGTGGTCAACGGGCAGGATGCCCGTTCTACGCGCATTTTCATTTTTCACACTCCGATGACGAGGAAATCCGGCGATGACTGAAGCCAATGCAATGACCGAAGCGCCCCCTATTTCCCTCTGGGGCAGAATCGCGCCGATAGTGTGCAAGGCCGATCATCTGTTTCACAATACCGCCCGGCTATTAACGCCGGTCGCTGATTTTCTGGCGCGCTATTGGGTGGCTGGCGTCTTTTTCAGTTCCGGCCTGACCAAAACCACTAGCGGCAGTTTCAGTCTGTTCGGGCATACCTTTAGTTATCCGCTCAGTCTGTTACCGACCGAAAGCACCCTGACCCTGTTCCAATATGAATATCAGGTTCCGCTATTGCCATCGGCGCTGGCGGCTTATCTGGGGACAGCGGCTGAATTATTGCTGCCGGTCTTTCTGTTTCTGGGCATCGGAACCCGTTACGCCGCGCTGGCTTTATTTGTCTTTAACATCGTGGCGGTGGTGTCCTATGGCGATTTGAACGCCGCTGGACTGGCGCAGCATCAGGTTTGGGGATTGCTGCTGCTGATTACGATCTGCCACGGTCCCGGCAAGCTGTCCTTCGATCATCTGCTGGGCCGGTTAATTCATCGCTGAGAAGAAAAAATAACAGACTTTTAGCCAGTTTAGGCGGCTTAAAGCTTGATATTTGCTATCAAAAAAGCAGCATAAGGAGAACTTGATGAATATCCCGGTCCAGACTGCCAGCGATGAAGCCATCGCCCGCGCTGCTGCGCCGGGTTTTCCTGATCCAGCACAAATAGAACTATTGCTGAGCATAGGATTATTTTCTCCTGATGATGAAATCGCGTTGCGCAAGGTTTGGGCGATTCTCAAGGATCAGACCGATGACTATCTGGATATGACGCTTGGAATGCTGGCGGCTTATCCGGCATTGCGCAGGGAGCAATATGCGGCTGACTTTCTGGATAATCCTGCGCGACTTCGTGATCGTTTCCGGCAATGGCTGCATGAGACCTGCTTTTCTCCTAATGAACCGCACTGGATTAAGCAGCTTTACTCGGAACATTCGCTGACGGATTCCGAATTAACGCCGGGGTTTCGCCATATCGTGGCCCTGGCTTATCCCTTGGCGGCCATGGCGCGTCCTTTTTTGTTGGCCTGTGAATCGGATCATCATGATACTGAACGAATGCAGTGCGCTTTGCTGAAAGCGATCCTGTTGCAAGTCGCTCTTTTAAGCAAACTCTACATTAAGGACGGGTTGTGGTAACCGTGAACCAACTGCAAATCTTTCTACGCATAACTACGGCTTTTCGTGGTTCGGTGAAATATCACGGCTTTCACTCACTCATCAAACTTTTTATTGGCGCATTTAACCAGGCTACTTTTGGATTGATAAATTTAACCTATTGTATTGAAAGATATTTTTAATAAATTAGTTTTCAATTACAAGCTGGTACATCAATTGCTAACCTAATAACAGCAGTACAGCAGTAATCTCCTATAACCTGTTTTACCATGAGGAACTTGTAATGAAGACTTTGACCAAGATCGCTTTTGTCCTGATTTCAGGTTTGGCTCTGAATGTTGCGTCGGCTCAATTTAATATGTCAACGTCGCATATTATGGACGTTGATAAGGATGGTAAAATTACCAAGGCAGAATACATGAAGCACAGCAACGATATGGCTGCTTGGGAAAAGATGGACACCAATAAGGATGGGATGCTGGACGAAAAAGAAATCCAGGCTGGTTTCACCGACAAGTAATTCTTCTGCTATTCATTATAGCAATCTTATTCCAGTTGTTGACGTAGAACGGGCAAGATGCCCGTTCTACAACTCGTTTAGGATTGCTATAGTTCCGTCGTGCGGCCGCTTAATCGGCCATGTCAAGCAATGGGGTGGCGCAATCGCCACCCCATTTTTATTTCACGCCCAATCGTTTTTCATCGAGTTTCCGCCGATGTGGATTGCGTAATCCATCATCCGTCACACTCCATCCTGTTGCTGAGTGATGTAGAAAATAGCCAACGTCGCATCGTCTCCTTGCGTAATCCCGTCTGAATTGCTATAGGATTTAGTCATTTATTATTGACCATAAGCAGTCTATCGAGGGTTATTGCATGAATGGAGCCGCCGAACCGTTCACCGATCAGCAATCCGCTCTTTCCAGCGATCCGATGCTTGAATCCGCTGATGAACGGGATGCCATGCACCTGGCGCTGCGCGCTATCGTTGAGGGCACCGCCACTGCTACCGGCACTGAGTTCTTCTACGCGCTGGTGCGCGAACTGGCCCAGGCGCTGAACGTGGATAACGCCCTAGTCTGTGAACTGCTGGAATGCGGAACCCGGGTCCGTCCGCTGGCGTTCTGGTCTGGCGGCCAGTTTATTGAGAATGCTGAATTTGATCTGGACGGCTCGCCCTGTGAGGTCGTGATTCAGGGCGAAACGGTGTACTACACCAGCAAGGTTTATGAGATGTTCCCCCGCATCACCGAGCTTAAGGAATTTGGGATCGAAAGCTATTTCGGCGTGCCACTGGTATCGGAGTCAGGGAACGAAATGCTGGGCCACCTGGCGGTGTACCACAATCAGCCGCTGGCCAAGGAATTCAAGGGCATGGCGCTATTGAAGATTTTCGCCGCCCGCGCCCGGGTGGAACTGGAGCGCAAACGGGCTGAACAGGCGTTGCGCAAGAGCGAAGAGCGGCTGAACGGCATTTTATCCAGCGCCTTGGACGCGATCATCACGATTGACGCCGAACAGCGGATTACCCTGCTGAATCCAGCGGCTGAGAAGATTTTTCGATGTTCGGCAGCGGAAATGATCGGCCAATCGTTCATGCCGCTGCTGTCCAAGCGATTTGGCAATCTGCTTAAAGGCTATTGCCTGGCGGTGCAGCCCGCGACCGTCAATTCGCAACAACTGTGGGCGCCGGAAGGCTTGACCGCTCGCCGCTGCGACGGCGAGGAATTTCTGGTGGAGGCCACGCTGTCGCCGCTCGAGATCGGCGGCCAGAATTTCTATACCGTCATCCTCCGCGACGTGACCGAACGTCGCCATTCCGAAGCGACCCTCAAGCAGTTGCAACTAGAAAACACTTATCTGCAAGAGGAAATCAAGATCCGGCAGATGCCGGGCCATATCGTCGGCGACTCGTCGGCCATGCAGCAGGTTTTCGCCCACGCCGAGCAGGTGGCCGACACCGATTCCACCGTGCTGCTGACGGGCGAGACCGGCACCGGCAAGAGCGTGATCGCCCGCACCATCCACGATCTGAGCAGCCGCCGGGATCGGCTGTTCGTCAACGTCAATTGCGCCGCCTTGCCGGGCGAGTTGGTGGAAAGTGAGCTGTTCGGCCATGAAAAAGGCGCGTTCACCGGCGCGACCGCGCAGCGCAAGGGCCGGTTTGAACTGGCCGATGGCGGCACTCTGTTTCTGGACGAAGTGGGCGAATTGACCGCTGGCGCCCAGGCCAAATTATTGCGGGTGTTGCAGGATCAGGAATTTGAGCGAGTTGGCGGCTCCCAAACCTTGAAAGTGAATGTCCGGCTGGTGGCCGCCACCAATCGCGATCTGGCGAAAATGGTCAAGGACGGCGGTTTTCGCGCTGATCTGTATTACCGGATCAACGTGTTTCCGATCCGGCTGCCGTCCCTGCGAGAGCGCCCGACCGACATTCCGCTGCTGGCCCGGCATTTTCTGGACAAATTCGCCCGCAAGATGGGTAAATCCATTCACGATTTGGCGCCCAGTTCCTGCGAGCGCCTGGTGCGCTATTCGTGGCCCGGCAATATCCGCGAACTGCAAAACGTCATTGAACGCGCCGCCATTTTGGCGCGGGGTTCGCTGCTGGACATTGATAACGCGCTGGAACTGCGGCTGGACGATCCGAATGCGCCCCAACCGCTGGCTTCGCTGGAAACGATGGAGCGCGACTACATTCTTCAGGTGTTGGAGCGCACCGGCTGGGTGATCGAGGGTGAACTGGGCGCGGCGGCAATTCTGGACTTGAATCCCAGCACCCTGCGGTCCCGAATGCAGAAGCTCAGTATCCGCAAGCCGAAATATCCGGCTTGAGTCCCGCTACTGCGGAACAGGTGTCTGGACGTATGTTTATTTGTCTTATGTATCGTAATAGTTCGTTATCAATCAAGCTGTTGGTAACTTTTTTGAACTACTTGTATTCATAATAGCCACTCCCTAGAATCGCCGCCCATTCATCGAGCTACCGTTTGCGGAGATTGGAAATGGCGCGTCATCTGTTATTTGCGGTCATGTTAATCTTGAGTGTCATTCCGGCCATGAGCCATGCCGCCAGCAGCCGTTACAGTTGGCTGGTTGATCAGCTATACACTTTTAACCATCCGTTCAAGGCGCAATTGCCGGGTGAGCTCGCTGCCAAAATGGAGAAAATGGCGGTGAATCCCTTTGCGTTTTATCGCGGAACCGCCCATCTGTTTTATCAGGATATGAACACCTGGCCGACATCGGCTTATGTCAATTACGCGACTGCCCTGACCTGGCTGGAAGGCGACATGCACCTGCAAAATCTGGGTGCGTTCCGCGACGCCAGTGGCAATGAGGTTTTTGACACTAATGATTTTGACGAAGGTTATTGGGGGCCTTATGTATGGGATGTGCGGCGAATGACGGTCAGTATTCTTCTCGCGGCCAAGGAGAATGGCCTCAGCAGTTCGGACCAGCAAAAGGCGGCGCGGCGCTTTCTCGAAAGTTATCTGGCCAAGCTGACCGATTTCAAAGGCAACGATGACGAAAAGACCTATCGGCTGACCACCAGCAACACCAATGGCGTCGTTAAAGATACGATTCAAGCGTTAAGCAGCAACAGCCAGTCTAAATTGCTGAGCAAATACACCACGGTAAATTCTTCCGGCAAACGGCTATTCGCCTATTCCAGCACTCTTCAAGCGGTATCGGCTACTACCTTCAGCGCGGTCAAATCGGCAATGACCGCCTATGTCAATTCAATCCCGTCCTCAAAGCGCAAAAGCAGCAGCTATTACACCCTGAAAGACGTGGCGCTGAAAACCGGTTCGGGCGTCGGCAGTCTGGGGCGCTATCGCTATTACCTGCTGCTAGAAGGCGGCTCCAGTTCCAACAGCAATGATGTGATTCTGGAGATGAAACAGGAGATTGCCAGCGCGGTGAGCATTGCCGCTCCTGACAATATGCCCGCTTCGGATTATGACTATCACGAGGGCAATCGTGTGGTGAAGACCCATAAAGCCATGCTCAATAACGCCGATGTGCTGCTGGGATATACGACAATGAATGGCCTGCAATTCATGCTGCGGGAAAAATCCGCGTATCAAGAGGATTTCGACTACAGCCAGTTGACCAGTTACAGCAAGTTTTATGACGCCGCTGGCTATTTCGGAAAAATAGTCGCCAAGAATCATGCGCTGGCGGACAAGGATTACGACAGTGCTTTGAACGGTTACAGCATGGACAAGGAAATTCTTGACGTAATTGGCTCAAAGAGCAGCGGGTTTATTACTGAAGTTCTCAATTTCGCCGTGAATTACGCCGCCCAGGTCGAGCTGGATTACGCCGACTTTTTATTAGCGCGGCAGAATGGAGAAGTGTTGTATTGATCTCATCGGTTCGCCGGATATTTCTGCTTCACCTTTAATACCCGCGACAGCGGGTATTTTTATGGCGGATATAAAGCGAGGATTTTCTCCTTGTAAGGTAAACGCGGGCTTGCAGTCTGTATGGCAACGGGCAGTATGCCCGTTCTACAGCGTCCTGAGCCAAATCCTGTGTGCCATAGCCGACAATCCCCGCTCTTGCCCTTGTGGCGTTTGCCACAGCCCGCTGATTTTTGTTGAGATAAAATTCAAACCGGACAATGAGTTACTCTGTAATCTTCTAATAGGCACAAAGCTTGCTGAAGTCTGCTTGCCGTCCAATTCCGGTCGGCGGCGGGCCGTCAGCCGTTACGCCAAACTTCGCAATGGGGGAACGTGGGTATGGAATCAATTAGTCAGCCGTCGGCGACCGGCCATTCGTCGGCCCTGCACCCCTGCTATTCCCCGGAAGGGCATAAGCATTTTGCCCGGCTGCATTTGCCCGTAGCGCCCACTTGCAACATTCAATGCCATTACTGCAATCGCAAATACCATTGCAGCAATGAATCGCGGCCCGGCGTGGTTTCAGAATTGCTGACCCCGGAACAAGCCGTGCGTAAGGCGCTCGCGGTGGGCGCAACCATTCCGCATTTGGCGGTGATCGGCATTGCTGGCCCCGGCGATCCGCTGGCGAATCCTGAACCGGTGTTCGCCACCTTGCGCGAACTGCGAATACAAGCGCCCGATTTATTGCTGTGCCTGTCCACCAATGGGCTGGCGCTGCCGGAACACGCCGAGCGGCTGGTGGAACACGGCATCAACCACGTCACCATCACTATTAACTGCGTTGATCCCGACATCGGCGCCCAGATTTATCCGTGGATTCGCTTCAAACACCGGTTGCGCGGACGCGATGCGGCGGAAACCCTGATCGCCCAACAGTTGCTCGGCTTGGATATGCTGACAGCGCGGGGCGTACAAGTGAAAATCAACTCGGTGCTGATTCCGGGCGTCAACGACGCCATCTACCCGAAGTCAACCGGGTGTGCGGGAAAAAGGCGCGATCATGCACAACATCATGCCGCTAATCGCCCGCGCCGAGCATGGCACTCATTACGGCCTGACCGGGCAGCGCGAGCCAACCGTCGAGGAGCTGGCGGCGGTGCGGGCGCCTGTGGCAGCAGCGAGACCATGATGAGTCATTGTCAGCAATGCCGCGCCGATGCCGCGGGAATGCTGGGCGCGGATCGCAACGCCGAATTCAGCATGGAAAAAGTCGAGGCGATGACCATTGATCCACAAGCGGCGATGGCCAAGCGGGAAGCGGTGCGCGCCACCATTTCCCGGCAATTGGCGAACCAAACCGCTAAACCGGAACGCGCTCGAACGTGGCGCCGCTACAGCGTCGGAAATCTGACGGTGGCGGGTTGCGGCTGGCGGTGGGCAGTCTGAACGGCAAAACCATTGACGCCCATTTCGGCCATTTGCGCGAATTACTGATTTATCAGGTTTCAGCCGATGATATTCACCTGATCGAACGGCGCGGCATTGCCCAGTACTGTCACGGCGCGACCACCTGCGGCGATTCGGAAGCGGCGATGGACGGCGCGATCCGGGCCATGTCCGATTGCGCCGCGATTTTATGCGCCCGGGTCGGCTTTACCCCGTGGCGGGCGCTGGAAAATGCGGGCATCGAACCGAATAGCGAACATGGCGAAGAGCCGATTGAGGCGGCGCTGCGGGCGGTTTATGAAGAATGGCGGGCGAACGGGCGGTTGGCGCTGGCGCAAAACCGCGCTGTGGTCGGGCTAACAGGCTGATAACAAAATGGCTGATCTCCGGCAGGCGCTCTATCAGCAGTGGATGACCGCTGCGCGGGGATGGCCGAATGACGAGGCGCTGGCGCAGATGCTGGCGACCCATTACAGCGGCGGCGGCTCTTTGCCTACCGGTCTGGGGTTGATTCCTGCCGAGTTTGCCGCCGTGCTGCACCGTCATTTTCCTGACGCGAAAACGCCTGATGGCTTTCAGCCGATTTTACCCACTTGGGATTCACGCCTGCTGGAAGAACGCGAAGAACTGGTGCGGCTGTTGCGCGGGCATCGGGCGAATCAGGATGAATCGGAACTGTGGATCAGCGAAATTGTGGCCGCTGGCTGCATGGCGAGCGATCACCTCTGGCACGATTTGGGTTTGTGGTCACGCCGCGAACTCAGCGCATTGATGGCGCACAACTTCCCCACGCTGGCGGCGAAAAACGACCGCGACATGAAATGGAAGAAGTTTCTCTACAAACAGCTCTGCCAGCAGGAAGGCGTCTATTTCTGTCGCGCCCCGGCTTGCGAACTCTGCGCGGATTACGCCCATTGCTTTGGGCCGGAAGAAGGTTGATGCAGGGAGTTTTGCGTGTTGCTGGGGAACGACAAACAGCTTCAGAACCGTTCGGATAAAGCGGATTAAGCCTTGGAGATAAGGCTATTGCTGGCGCCGAAGTTTCGGCGGGATCCGTGATCGTAGAGGCAATCCGATGGATCGCGCCCGGTCAAAATGGTGAGCGCCCGTTCGACATAACTGCGGCTGGCGGCAATCACCGCGCCGTTAATCTCATTCTGGTTATGAGCCTGCTCAGCAGCGGATTCCAAATCCGCCGCCAGTGCAGCGAGTTCAGAACGGTCAGCGGGCAAAGCAGCGGCGATGTACGCGGCCAATCCCGGTTTATCGGCGGTAAACCCCTGAGTGCGCAAATAGTCCAGACGGCTGCTCATCAACTGGTGCAGATGATCGGCGCAGATCCGTTTTTCATGGACGACCTGCTCAAGCCCAGGCGCATTACGGGTTTTGAGAACCTCATATTCGCGCTGCAATTGTTGGGTCAACGCCTCAACTGCCGTCCGTTCTTCCTGTAACAATCCCGCCAGCATTTGATTCAGTCCTACGCCAACTGTGATTCGAGATCGATAATCTTGCCAGCCAACCGCTGCGAATCAACTTTGTAGCTGCCGTCAGCGATAGCGGCGCGCAAGGCCGCGATAGTATCAACCTGTTTCGACTGGCTGCTGCCCGGCGCGGATTCTGGCGTCGCTTGCAGAGTCTTTTCCATAGAGCCAACTCTGAGAGGCGGATGATAGCCTCCGTTCACGTTCAGATTAATAGCCATGTGCTGATCCGTCCCTTTTGTTCAAACTGTTTCAAACTAAGTTACTCAATGTAATCGGCTACGCTGACTAGAACTTTAATCAGTTTCCATCTATTTGCCAATTTCTACGCGCCGTACATCAGTCACCGTACCCTCGATAACCCGCTTCGAGGAGACATTGCGAACCCGCACCAGCGCACCTAAATCAGCGTTGTCCAGGGCAATCCCGGTGGAACTCACCTCCATGCCGCCTCGGCGGCTGACAATGGTGACGGTCTCACCGCGCCGGATGGCGGGCACTGCTTTGACTGCTTGCGGCGGGATAGCGGCCCCGGCGGTCAAGGCGTATTGCAATTGCTTGCCGATCAATCGCTCAGGCGCGGTTTCGTAGCCGCCCGGCAATGCCGACAGATCGCGCCGTTCAGAGCGAAAATCCGCTGCGCTCAGCATCGTTCCCCGGTTCAAAAAACGACTGGCGACCAGCACTTGGTCGAATACCCTCACCGTAGCGATTTGGTAGACCGTCCACGGCGTTGGCCCCGGACACCGCACCCCTATCGAAGTGCTGCCCACGATTTTTGGCGCCCGCCGGCAAAAATGCTTCCAGCGCCCCGGCGCATTTTGCCAGCCGCAATCGGGAATCCAGCGCACGCAACTGAATTTGCGGCGGCTCACTGCGCTGCTGGTGTTGCGCGATTAAAAACGCCTGAGCTGCGCTCTGGATTGACGCCAGCGGTTGGATCGCGGGGTCTGCGACCACCGCCGCCGAGAGCGCCAGCCCGCAGCATCCTAGCAAAAGGCTTTGAAACCAGTGGCCTGTTCGCATGACTCGCATCACTTTTAGCTTCAGGACTTCCGCTTCGGGTTCAAAAACCGTTCTGGGTGAGCCGGTCGAACCCCGTTTATTACTAATGAATGCCCTTCGACCGCTGAGCTTGCCGAAGCGTCAGGGTGAACGGATAGAGCGAAAGTCCTGAGCTTGATTGTAGCTACCCATCCAACTGAAACATAGGCAAATTACGCGCCATTTTTACCAATCCAGAGAATAGGGATCGGCATAGCCTTTGCTTATCTCATAGGTCAATAGCGAAATCCGCCATTTTTCCGGCAACCGTCACAGAATCGGCAAAACGGGAGGCCCCCAGCATGAGCATCAGTTTTGATCGCGCCTTGGGCATTCATGCGCAAGCGCTGGAGTTGCGCTCACGGCGAACCGAGGTTCTGGCCGCCAATCTGGCCAATGCCGACACGCCGCACTATAAGTCCCGCGATATGGATTTTGCGGGGACGCTGGCGCGGATGCAGGGTGAAGTCGTGGAGCCGCTCAAAACCACTCATCCCGATCATTTACAGGCTAAAGGTCAAAATTCTGGCGATCTGCTCTACCGGGTGCCGACTCAAATGTCCCTTGACGGCAATACCGTAGAAGAGGAGCAGGAGAAGACCGATTTTGCCGATAACGCGCTCCGTTACCAAGCCAGCCTGCGATTTCTCGGTAATCGCGTTCAAGGCTTAATGAGCGCCATTCGAGGAGAATGATCCATGTCTTTATTCAAGGTTTTCGATATTTCCGGGTCGGCGCTGTACGCGCAGTCGGTTCGCCTGAATACCACCGCCAGTAATATGGCGAATGTGGACAGCATTAGCAGCAGCACGGCCACGACTTACCGTTCGCGCCAGCCGGTGTTTTCCGCGCAAATGGATGAGGCGGGCGAAGAGGTATCTGGTGTGAACGTGCTGGGTATTGTTGAGAGTCAGGCTCCCCTGCAACGCCAATATCGGCCTGATCATCCGCTGGCGGATAAAGCTGGCTATGTCAATCTGCCCAATGTGAATCCGGTCGAGGAAATGGCGAACATGATTTCCGCATCCCGTTCTTATCAAAGCAACGTGGAAGTGCTGAACACTTCCAAGCAAATGTTAATGCGCACTTTGGCGCTGGGCGAATAAGCGAGGCTTAATGCAATGACCACCATTCAGAATTCCACCTATTCAGCGGCGGCCACTACCGGCCAAACCAGCACTGCGACATCGTCGACCAGTCAATCGCTGGGCCAGGAAGATTTTTTCAGGCTGATGGTTGCGCAGATGAAGAGTCAGGACCCGACCAAACCGCTGGATGGTCAGCAGCAATTGGCGCAACTGGCGCAATTCAGCACGCTGCAAAGCATTCAGGAGTTGCAGGTTTCCTTTGACAAGCTGGCCGAAGAATTGAAGGCGGCTGTCGGTGCTGCCAAATAAGCGAGCGGCTTATCAAGGCCAATGCTGCTATTTCCAATTATCCCAATGAATCCAGAATGAGGATTGTTCCATGTCCCTGAATATCGCCCTGACCGGTATTGATGCTTCCAACACCATGATGACAGTGGTGTCCGATAACATTGCCAATGCCAATACCACCGGCTTCAAACGGTCCCGCGCCGAATTCGGGGATCTGGTGGATTCAATGTCCAAAGACGGATCAGGTTTGGGAGTTCGTCTGCAAAGAACGACGCAAACCTTCAAGCAAGGCAGTATCGCCTCCACCGAGAATACCTTCGATATGGCGATTACCGGCGATGGCTTTTTCCAGGTTAAAAGCGGCACTTCAACGCTTTTTACTCGAGCCGGCAGTTTCCGTGCAGATACGCAAGGTTTTATCGTGGATAATTCACTGCAAAATGTGCAGGGCTATCAGGTGCAAGTCTCTGATCCACAGATGACTACCGAGATTGTAGCGGGCTTGACCTTGGATGGAACCGGGCTGATCAATGCAGCTCCCGCAACACCGGCTGGTTTCGATCCCACTGATCCCTTGAGCTACAACCACGCCACTTCCATTGATATCGTGGACAGTATCGGTTTAAGCCATAACGTCAAAACTTATTTTCTGAAGACTGCTGCTAATAATTGGCAGGCTTATCATCAACTGGATGGCGGATCAGCTATCATTGACGGTGGAACTTTGGTATTTGATGCTGCGGGCGCATTCCTTCCTGCTTCTACCTTCGGTGACACTCCGCTATCTTTTTCCACTGCGGCTTTAGGCACGGGCGCTGCTCCGGCCACCATTACTCTGAATACGTCTTCTCTTCAGCAGGGAACGGCTTTTGCGATCACCGATTTATCGGCGAATGGATCGCTGCGCAGTCGCGAAATTACACCCACAATTGGCGACTTGCAGATTGACTCCTCTCCCATGCAACCGAAAATAACCCGGATGGTGGATTTGGGGGTCAATCTGAATGCCTTGGAAGCGGCGCCGATTCCAACTATTTTACTGGATCACACCGTCAATCTGGATGGAAGTTTGACTGTTCCAGCCGCAACTCCAGCTTTCGATCCTAACAATCCAGCAACCTATAACCACTCCAATCTCACTCAGGTTTACGACAGCTTGGGAATCAATCACAGCCTACAGACCTACTTCGTGCAGACGCTGACTGATGATGTGTGGAATGTGCATTACACCTTGGATGGGCAAAATTCGACTGCTGGGGGATCAATAACATTTGCTCCTGCTACTGGCGCTCCCACTCTAACCGCTGTCACGACACCAATAACATTTACAGCGGCGCAACTGGGGATCGGGGGCCACTGCCTTATCCATCGTTCCTGATTTCAGCAAGGTACTCCAGATTCCCGGAAACACAGTCGACGGGACAGATAACCTTTCTGCCACGCAAAGCGTACTGGCGACCAATTCATCGGCGGACACCGATACGATTGACGCGACCAATGCCAGCAATTATCAATACTCCTCGGCGCTGACGATTTATGACAGCTTGGGCATTGATCACACCCTCAATCTTTATTTCAGGAAGACCGCAGACAATACCTGGAATGTTTATCGGCAATTCACCGAGATTGAGAGCGCCGCGCAAAAGGTGGGCACTCTGACTTTTGACAGTATCGGGATGCCGGTCAGAGCGATGGACAGCAGCGGCTATATGGATCCGGGCAACCTGCTAAGTTTGAAGATGTCAGGGGTTACTTTTGGCAATGGCGCTGGACGGCAGAACATCGAACTGGATTTTGCCAACACCACGCAATTCGACAGCCAGTCCATTACCAATAGCCTGAATCAGGATGGTTATACGATGGGTAATCTGACCGGGGTCTCTGTGGACGCCTCCGGCAATATCGTCGCCAGCTACAGCAACGATCAGAGCCAGATTATGGGACAGGTCGCGCTGGCCCGCTTTGCCAATACGCAAGGACTCAAGCGCATCGGCGATAACAATTGGGTGGCCACTACGGAATCGGGCATGGCGGTCACTGGTGAGCCGGGCGTCGGTTTAATGGGCAAACTGGTGACCAGCGCACTGGAAGGCTCCAATGTGGAATTGACCAAGGAGCTGGTGGATATGCTGGTCGCGCAGCGCAGCTTCCAGGCCAATTCGCAGGTGATTAACACCAGCGGCACCTTGTATCAGTCCATCCTGAATATCCGTAGTTAAAAGCCGGAATAGACACCCATTCCATTGAAACCCGGCGCGTCCGGTAATGAGGATCAGAACATGACGATGAATGTTGCAGTATCGGGCGTTAAAGCCGCCACTGCCGACCTAAACGTGACCGCGCATAACATTGCCAATGTTAACACCACCGGGTTTAAGAATTCCCGGGCGGAATTCGCCGATGTGATCGGTGGCAGAGGCAGCGATGGCCTTCTGGGTGTGCAAACCCAGACTGTCAACCAGCTATTCAAGCAGGGTGGCATCAATTCGACCGGTTATGACGGCAGCAACGGCCAACTGGATTTAGCGATTAACGGTAATGGCTTTTTTACGGTTACTGACACTAGCAGTCTAAGTCCGTACTACACCCGCGCTGGCAGTTTTCGCATGGATGCCACCACTCGCAATATCGTTAATAATCTCGGCCAAAATCTATTGGACTCTGCTGGCGCACCTATAACAGTGCCCCCTTCTCCCGTTACGATAACTGGCTTTAATAGCATCACGGGCGCAATCAACTTCTCTGACAGCACCTCGATTCAAGTGGGGCTGGTCAACTTCGACAACGTGCAGGGTCTCAAAGCGGTAGGCGACACCAACTGGATTTGGACTACTGCTGCATCTCCCGCACCACCCGCTATAGGGGCAGCGGGAGCTAACGGCACAGGCAGTATCAGGGGCGGTGCCCTAGAAGCGTCCAACGTCGACCTGACCGATCAACTGGTCAACATGATCGTCGCCCAGCGTAATTTCCAAGCGAACGCCAAGACGATCACCACTGAAAACACCCTCTCCGAAACCATCATCAACATCCGCTGATCCCGGAGGCGTTTAACCTATGGACCGCATGTTGTACGTCGCCATGACCGGCGCCCAGCAAACGCTGCGGGCGCAGGCCATCACCAGTCACAATCTGGCCAACGCCAACACCGTCGGCTTTCGGCAGGACATGGCCGACTTCCGCAACATGCCGGTCTTTGGCGACGACGGCCTGCCCAGCCGCGCCTTTGTCATGACCGAACGATCCAGCATCGATCTGAAGTCCGGCAAGCTGATGACCACCGGACGGGATTTGGATGTCGCGGTGCAGGGCGAAGGCTGGATCGCGATTCAGGCCCCCGACGGCGGCGAAGCCTATACCCGTTCCGGCGATTTGCAGCGCGACGCCAACGGCCTGTTGACCACCGCCACCGGTTATCCGGTGCTGGGCAATGGCGGCCCGATCTCCATCCCGCCCGCTGACAAAGTTGAGATCGGCGTTGATGGCACCATTTCCATCCGCCCGCCGGGCGAAGCCATTACGGAACTGGTCGTCGTGGATCGGATTCGGCTGATTAAAGCCACCCCGGATAATCCGCTGTACAAGGACACCAGCGGCCTGATGCGCTCGGCCACCGGCCAGCCCGCCCCGCCAGACGCCACCGTGACCCTGGTGGCGGGCGCGCTGGAAGGCAGCAATGTCAATCCAGCCGAATCGCTGGTCAGGATGATCGAGGACGCCCGCCGCTACGAAATGCAGGTCAAGATGATGAGTACGGCGCAGGAAAACGCCAGCGTGACCAACCAACTATTGCGTCTGGAATAGGAGCAAACCCATGCCCGCTTCACTATGGATCGCCAAGACCGGCCTTGATGCGCAACAGACGCGGATGTCGGTCATTTCCAACAACCTGGCGAACGTCAGCACCACCGGCTTCAAGCGCAGCCGCCCGCAGTTTGAAGATTTGCTGTATCAGAACGTGCGGCAAACCGGGGCGCAAACCGCGCAAAACACCCAGTTGCCGTCCGGTCTGGTGCTGGGCACTGGCGTGCGCACGGTGTCCACCGCCAAGCTGTTTACCCAGGGCAGCATCGTCCAGACTGGCAACAATCTGGACCTCGCCATCAATGGCCGGGGGTTTTTCCAGATTACGATGCCAGACGGCACCGCAGGTTACACCCGCGATGGCTCGTTCCAGCTCAACGCCGAAGGTCAGGTGGTCACTTCCAACGGCTATCTGCTGCAACCGGAAATCGCGATACCCACGGGAGCGCAAAGCATTACGGTGGGTCGCGACGGCACGGTCAACGTGCAGATTGCCGGTCAGGTTGCGCCGCAGCAAGTCGGCCAGATTCAAACGACGGACTTTCTCAATCCCGCCGGATTGCAGGCGATTGGCGAAAATCTGTTTCTGGAATCGGCCGCCAGCGGCGCGGCGCAAACCGGTAATCCCGACGCCGACGGACTTGGTTCGCTGATGCAGGGCGCACTGGAAACCTCCAATGTCAATGTGGTGGAAGAAATGGTGGACATGATCGAAACCCAGCGCGCTTATGAGATGAATTCCAAAGCCATTTCCACCACTGACCAGATGTTGCAATACATCAATCAAAACCTGTAGGCCGCCGCCATGAACCTTCTCGTCGCGCTTATTTCCGTTGTTCTGCTGGCAGGATGCAGCGGTCTGGCGCCGCGCTACGATTTCAAGCCGGTGATGCCCCAGGTCATGCAGCCGACCGATGTCGCCGATCCCGCCCCGCGCAATCCCGGCGCGATTTATCAGGCTGGGCGCGAAATCCGCCCCTTCGAGGATCGCACCGCCCGCCGCGTGGGCGATCTGGTGGTGATTCGGCTGGTCGAGCAAACCGCCGCCACCAAAACGGCCAACACGTCGCTCAACAAGGGCAGCAGCGTCGGCCTCGAAAACCCGACGCTGTTTGGCGGTCCGTTCGGCGTCGGCAGCGTCACCCTGGAAACCAGTATCGCCGGGGAACGCGAGTTAAAAGGCGAGGGCAGCAGCGATCAAAGCAACAGCCTGACCGGCGATATTTCCGCCGTGGTCATCGGCGCTTATCCCAACGGCAATCTGGCGATTCGCGGCGAAAAAATATTGACGCTCAATCAGGGCGAGGAAGTGGTGCAAATCTCCGGGATCATCCGGCCGGAAGACATCAGCGCCGAGAATGTCATTCGTTCCAATCGGGTGGCCGACGCCCGGATCACCTATGCCGGCAATGGCGCACTGGCCGACGCCAATACCACCGGCTGGCTGAATCGCTTCTTCCTCAGCCCGCTGTGGCCGTTTTAAGACAGAATCCCCCCGGCTTCGCCACCCCCCTTTTGCAAAGGGGGATTATCGAAGAGGGAGGAGTTTCCTTTGCAAAAGGGGGTATCAAAGGAAGAATTTCCCCCCCTTTGAAAAAGGGGGGGTCAGGGGGGGATTCCAACTGTTGGATGATTATCAACTGAGGTCACGCTTATGTTTATCCGCCGTTCTCTGCTGACTTTGCTACTCGTGCTGGCGACTGCTGGAGCCAGCGCCGAGCGCATCAAGGACCTGGCGAATATCGCCGGGGTGCGCAACAACCAACTGCTGGGTTATGGCCTGGTGGTGGGCCTGACCGGCACCGGCGATAAAGCTCAAGAACCTCGCCGACCAATAAAAGCCTGATCAATATGCTCTCGAATCTGGGCGTCACCATCCCGCCGGGAACTGACATAGACCCGAAAAACGTGGCCGCCGTGTCCATTCACGCCGATCTGCCGCCGTTCGCCAAACCGGGCCAGACCATTGATGTCACCGTATCTTCCATCGGCAACGCCAAAAGCTTGCGCGGCGGCAGTCTGTTGATGGCGCCGCTCAAGGGCGCGGATGGCGCGGTCTATGCCGTCGCGCAAGGCAACCTGGTAGTCGGCGGACTGGGCGCGGAATCGGGCGAATCGAGGGTGATCGTCAATATCCCCAGCGCCGGGCGCATTCCCAACGGCGCGACGGTCGAGCGTCAAGTTGCCGACGGCTTCGGCAGCAAAGGCCCCATCGTGCTGAATTTGCGCCAGGCTGATTTCACCACCGCCGAGCGGATGGTTGAAGCGATCAACAAGGCGCTGGGCGGCGACGTAGCCCAGGCGCTGGACGGTTCGTCGGTTCAGGTCATCGGCCCGGAAGAACGTAGCCAGCGGGTCAGCCTGATCTCGGTGCTGGAAAATATCGAGGTGGTATCCGCGCAAGGCGTCGCCAAAGTGATCGTCAACGCCCGCACCGGCACCGTCGTCATCGGCCAGAACGTGCGGGTCGGCCCGGCGGCGGTGTCGCACGGCAGCATGACTGTCACCATTAATCCAGACCCGATCATCAGCCAGCCAGGGCCATTGGCGGGTGGGCGGACCGTGGTGGTTCCGGGTGGCGACATCAAGGTGAAAGAGGAAAAGAAGCCGATGTTTCTGTTCAATCCGGGCGTGGCGCTGGACGAGATCGTGCGCGCCGTTAATCAGGTGGGCGC
>JAAUTD010000351.1 GCA_012031845.1 Synechococcaceae cyanobacterium SM1_2_3 | reverse complement strand
TCAGCATCGAAGCCGGAACCAGAATCCGGTGATCCGAGGTGTTGAACAGGGATCGGCACAGGTGCGGAACCGCCACGCCGAGGAAACGCTATCGGGCCCGCAAAAACGCGGTGACCGCGCCCGCCAGCACCGACGTTCCCGCGATCAGCCTGAAGCGCACCCACCGGACATTGACGCCCATGCTTTGGGCATAGGCTTCACCCATCAGCAACGCATTCAGCGGCTTGGTCAACAGCCCGCCAGCAGCAGGCCGCGCCGATGACCGGCGCCAGAATCCCCAGTTGCCGCCCGGTGACGCCGCCGAAACTGCCGAAAGTCCAGGCGATATAGGCTTGGATCTGCTCCGGGACGCTGAAATAAATCAGGATGCTGACCACCGCGCCGGTGGCGTAGGCCATCATCAGCCCCAGCAACAGCAGGGTCATGGCCTGTTGCATCCGCTGCGCAATCAGCATCACCAGTCCGGTCACCGCCGCCGCGCCACTGACCGCCGCCATAATCAGCCCCAGATCGCCGAACAGGCCGACGCTGGATAAAAAGCCGGTCGCCGCGCCGGTGGACAGCACCACCAGCGCCACGCCCAGACTGGCTCCGGCGTTGATGCCCAGGATGTAAGGATCAGCCAGCGGATTGCGAAACAGGGTTTGCATTTGCAGACCGCTGACCGCCAGCGCCGCGCCCGCCAGCACCGCCGTAATGGCCTTGGGCAGGCGAAAGGTCAGCACGATATGGCTCCAACTGGCTTTAGCCGATTCGCCGCCGGTCAGAATCGTCACGATCTCGCTCAGCGGAATGTGGATTGATCCCAAAGCCAGGCTGAAGATAAAAGCGGCGAGCAACGCCAACGCCAGGCCGCCGAGGGTGGCGTTGCGCCAACCGCCGTTGCCGGAAAGAGTGGAATCAATAGGCATGGCTATAGCAATCCTGAACGCTCCCCTCTCCCGCTTGTGGGAGAGGGGTTGGGGGGAGAGGGCGTTCATGGCAGCCACCGGTAATACTTCAAGCGGTGATCGGGCAAACGGTCGGGATGCAAAATTTTGATCACATCGGCCAGCAGAACATCGGGTTCGATGATTCCGGTTTCCCAATAATCATCGGCTTTATGCTCATTGAGCCGGGCGTTGTGGTTATAAACCCGGCGCTCGCGGAATGCCTTGAAGGCGCCATAGCGTTCATTCGCCGCCAGCAGATCGGCGCGAGTCAGCCAGTCCAGCCCGCTGGTAAACCACACCTCCGCTGCTCCCGCCCGCTCAAAAACCGCCTCGAAGCTCAAAGAAACACTGGCCTGATGCGTATCATCAGCCCAGCGATAAATCCCGCCCGCATCCGCGACCAGTTGGGCGATATAACTCTGACCACCCGGCACATACCAGACATCGCGATGCAGATAGCCGCCAAACACGCTCGGCTTCTGCGCGGCGGGTAAATCCCGAACCTGATGGGCATAACTCTGATAGCGAGCTGCCATTTCGGCAAAACGATGTTGCGCCAATCCGTCCTTATTGAGAAAGGCGGCAGTAAATTTCAGCCATTCGCTGCGCCCCAGTAGAGTTTGCTCGACATATTCGGAGTTGATGGCGACATGCACCCCCGCATTAAGCAACAGCGGATGGTTGTTGTACTGCGGCTGATCATGGCCGACCGCAGTAATCAAATCCGGGGCCAGATCGAGAATAACTTCCAGGTTAATGCTGGGGCCGCGCCCGATTTCCACCACTTCACCGGCGGCAATTTTGCGCCGCGTTGCGGGAGAATAGACATTCTTGAACGTGCTGATCCCTACCAGCCGATCCAGCGCATCCAATACTTCCAGATGCGGCAAATGGGTGGTGGACAGAATGGCAATGGATTGAATCGGGATGGAGATGATTTGCGCACCCGCGAAACCCTCAGGAACCGGCGCGCCGCATTGCACCAGCACATAACGGAAACTCTCCTGCGCATTCGGCCAGGGCGTTGTCACGGTGACCACTTTGTAATGCTTGAAATAGGCCACGCTAAAACCTTTGGCGTAATCCAGCGTGACCTTCTCCGGGAAATAATCCAGTTCCGGGTCATAGCGTTCGATGCAACCGCTGCTCAGATTAACCGTTGGCTGCTCGGCGGCAATGGCATTGGAAAAACCGGCCACGCTGAATAGAAACAGCAGAGCGATCAGCAGTTGGCGCAAAAGAAAGGGAATGGGAAATAACCGGTTCATCAGCTTAGCCTTGGTCGTGCAGCCGAAAATAAATAGGGACATCCAGCGTGGCGTCTACCGTTTGGCCGGATTGTTGGGCGGGGCGGAAACGCCAGCGTTTAATCGTTGTTAATGCGGCTTCATCCAGCACCGCGTAACCGCTGCTGCGGACAATATCAGCGGCTCCGACGCTGCCGGTCGGCAGTACTCGCACCCGGATTAATCACCCGGCCTTCGTGCCCCAGACGGCGGGCAAAGGCCGGATAAGTCGGCTTGGGATTGCCCGGCAGCGGCGTCGCCCGGCTTTCCGCAGCGGCAGTTGCGCCGGTCGCAGCAGAGGCGCTGCCGGTTGTGGTGGAGGCAGCGGCAGAATTGCCTATCCCCGCCCCTTGCCCAAGCAGCAGGGATGAAAACGCGGCGATCCTCGGTCTGCTGAATGGGTGATCCCGGGCGAGCGATAGTCACCGGTTTTGGCCTGGATTCCGGCTTGGGTTTGGGCTTGAGCGCCGGTTCGGGTTTCGGCGCAGGCTTCGGCTTGGGAATCGGTTTGGGGAGCGCAACTTCGGGTTGAACCGCCGCGAGCGGTGGGATCACCGGCGGCGGCGCGGCTTCGATGACCGGCGCAGCCGATGCAGCAGGCGCAGCAGACGCCGTTGCCGTTGCAACTGCTGCTGATTCCGCAGGCGCTTTCGACGGAATCAGCGTCACGGCGATAGGAAGCAGCTTCGGCGGCGTTGGCGTTGACGCGAACACCGACGCCAGCAGCAGATAAGCAATGCCCAGATGCGCCAGCGCGGAAAAGCCCGCTGCGGTGATCTGTTGCTGGAAGTTAAGGCGCATGGCTGCCGACCTGCTCAGGGCGCTTTGGCCGTGGTGATGAACCCGATCCGGGTTAAACCGTGGCGTTGCGCAGCGGCCATCACCTCGGCCAAACGCTGATAAGGCGTATTTTTGTCAGCGTGCAGGTGCAATTCCGGCTTGGATTCGGCGTGCGCTGCGGCCTGTAATCGCTGTTCAAAATCGGCTTCGGCCAGCGCGACCCCATTCCAGAGCAAGGCCCCATCCGCCGCAATGCCCACTTCCACAATCACCGTTTCCGTTGGTGCTGACTGGGCTTGAGCATCGGTCTCCGGCAAATTAACCGTCAGTTGATGCGTGATCAGCGGCAAGGTGAGCATGAAAATCACCAGCAGCACCAACATCACATCCACCAGCGGCGTGGTGTTGATTTCGGCCACCGGTTGCGCGTGGCGGCTGTGTTGGAAGCTCCCGAACGCCATCAGCCGTTCTCCGCCAGCGCGACGGGCGCGGCCAGGACTTGATCCGTCGAGAGATTCGGGTTCGGACACGGCTTTGGCGGTTTTCCCGCACGCAGAAAAGCATGGAGATCATAGGCAAACCCATCCAGTTCCAGCAGCCGGAGCCGATTGGCGCGGGCGAACAGGTTGTAGGCAATCACCGCCGGAATCGCCACCGCCAATCCCGCGCTGGTCATCACCAGCGCCTCGCCGACCGGTCCCGCGACCTTGTCGATGGTGGGTTGACCGCTGCTTCCCAGCGCCAACAGGGCGTGATGGACGCTCCAAACCGTGCCGAACAGCCCGACAAAAGGCGCGGTGCTGCCGACTGTCGCCAACACGGTCAGGCCATATTCCAAGGCGGCGCTTTCCACATCCAGCGATTGGCGCAGGGCGCGTGTAATGAAACCATCGAGATCGCCGTGACCGGGAGGTTGCGAATCGTAGCGGGCCGCTTCCAGCCCGGCGGTCGCCAACCGTCCCAAGGCATGTCCCTTATGTTCCCTCGTGCTAAGGGGGAGAGGGTTAGGGAGA
>JAAUTD010000350.1 GCA_012031845.1 Synechococcaceae cyanobacterium SM1_2_3 | reverse complement strand
GCGGGAAATCGGTTATCCGCTGGTGGTGCGCCCGTCCTATGTGCTCGGCGGCCGGGCGATGGAAATCGTCCATCACGAGGAAGATTTGCGCCGCTATATGCGCGATGCAGTGCAGGTTTCCAATGATTCGCCGGTGTTGCTGGATCACTTTCTCGATGACGCGGTGGAAGTGGATGTGGATGCGCTTTGCGACGGGCGCGAGGTGATCATTGGCGGCATCATGGAACATATTGAGGAAGCGGGCGTTCATTCCGGCGATTCCGCCTGTTCGTTGCCGCCCTACTCGCTTAATCAGATCGTGCAGGATCAGTTGCGCGATCAGGTGCGGGCGATGGCGCTGGAACTGGGGGTGATCGGGCTGATGAACACCCAGTTCGCCATTCAGGGCGACGATATCTATGTGCTGGAAGTCAATCCCCGCGCTTCCCGCACTGTGCCTTTTGTCTCTAAAGCCACTGGGCGACCACTGGCGAAAATTGCGGCCCGCTGCATGGTAGGTCGCGGTCTGGCCGCTCAGAATATATCGGGCGAGGTGATTCCCACCTATTATTGCGTCAAGGAGGCGGTGTTTCCGTTCGTCAAGTTTCCTGGAGTGGACCCGTTGCTGGGGCCAGAAATGAAATCCACCGGGGAAGTGATGGGGGTCGGGCGCAGCTTCGGCGAAGCCTTTGCCAAGGCGCAATTAGGGGCTGGCGATCAGTTGCCACGCGGCGGCTGGGCCTTCCTCAGCGTGCGCGAGGTGGATAAAACCAAGGTGGTCGAGATTGCCCGCGAACTGAAGCGACTGGATTTCACTTTGGTCGCGACCAAGGGCACGGCAGCCGCATTACGAACTCACGGTCTCGATTGCGAAACCGTTCACAAGGTGGGCGAAGGCCGACCGCATATCGTTGATTTGATCAAGAATGATCAGATTGCACTTATCGTCAACACCACCGAAGGCAAACAGGCGATTGCTGATTCCTTTTCGATTCGACGCGAGGCGCTCATGCGCAAGATCAGCTACACCACCACGCTGGCGGCGGCGCGAGCCACTTGCCAAGCCTTGCGCGAACTGGATAACAGCACGGTGAACTGTCTTCAGGATTTGCACCAGGAATTGCAACCATGACTCAGAAAGTACCCATGACCGTACTAGGCGCGACCCGGCTTCGCGCTGAATTGCTGGAACTCAAGACCGTAGCGCGGCCCCGGATTACCGCCGCGATTGCCGAGGCTCGCGCCCACGGCGATTTGAAGGAAAATGCGGAATATCACGCCGCCCGCGAACAGCAAAGTTTCGCCGAGGGCCGGATCGCCGAGATTGAATCGAAACTGGCCCGCGCCCAGATCATCGACGTGACCACGCTGCCGACTTCGGATAAGGTCATCTTTGGCGCGACGGTGGTGTTGCGGGCTGAAGACAGCGAAGAAGAGCGGCGATACCAGATTGTTGGCGAGGACGAAGCGGATATTAAGGAAGGCAAAATTTCCTTCAGTTCGCCGATTGCCCGGGCGCTGATTGGCAAGTCCACCGATGATGTAGTGGATGTGCAAACGCCGGGCGGAATCAAGACCTACGAAATCATGGATGTTCAATACATCTGATCAGCGCAAAGCTTGTCAAGGCAGGACTGGCGTCTTTATAATGCGCCTCCCTCCTAAGGGGCGATTAGCTCAGCGGTAGAGCACTGCCTTCACACGGCAGGGGTCGCTGGTTCGAACCCAGCATCGCCCACCATCAAATCAATCAGTTGCAGCATTTTTCAGCCGGGTTTCCAACAGCCATTGTCGCCAGATTGTCGCCAGCCGGGTTATCCAGCTTGGCAACGGCATTACGGGCAGACGTTGGGGCCAGGTGCGCGTAGCGTTGCGTCATCACAACACTGGCATGGCGCAACAGATTGGACACATCCAGCAGCGGGACGCCAGCTTGCACCAGCCAGGCCGCGCAGGTGTGCCGCAAATCGTGAATGTGAAAATCCACAATCCCCGCAGCGGAACACGCGGACACAAACGAACGCTGCACGTTGCCGATGCGCCGTCCACGGGCGTCACAAAATACATGCGCGGCGGCTGGGCAATGCTCAGCGCGAAACCGGGCGCGATTCAGGATCGCCTGCCGTGCTGTCCCATTCAAGGGGATACTGCCCCATTCCAGCCCCAGCATCTCGCTTTTTCTCATACCGGTATGCAGCGCCAGGCGGATAAAGTCCACCAGGTGCGGTGCTTGGCGAGCTTCGGCGGCGGCGTCCATCAATGCGCGGGACTGATCCTGATCGAGCCAGCGCACGCGCCCCGGCGGTTCTACCAGATCAAGTCGGGCGACCGGATTGGGTAAATCCAGCCGCTTCTTTTTGTTCGCCCAGTTGACCGCCGCTTTCAATACGCCCATTTCGCGCTTGAGGGTGGATTCACTGACGCCGACCCGCTGGCGATGGGTCAGATAATCCTCAATATCCGCCGGGGTCATCGCTCGCATTTTCACCCCGGCAAACTGGGCGGTCAGATGCCGGGCGGCGTAAACATCCCGTTCAATGGATCGCCGGGCGGCGGCGGCTTCCAGATAGTCAGCCATGACCTCATCAAAGAGCGGGTCGGCCTGCGGGATAATGCCGCGCTGCTTTTCATGCCACAGCGCGGCCCGCTTTTCCGATTCTACAAGCGCGGCTTTGGCGCGGTCGGTAGTTTGAGTAGATTGCTCAATCTTTCGCCCGCTGGCGTCACGGTATGCGATCCACCAGTACGGGCTACCTTTCTTTCGGTACATATTAATTCCTCCGGTTTCCCGGCGCAGTCCCCAGTTTCAGGATAGACGGTTTGGGCGGCAATCCACTGTTCCAGCGCCGCAACGGGGAAACGGAGCGATCCGCCAATTCGCACATAGGGCAGCACTCGCCGGGCATGGAGCCTTAAAATGGTGCGCTTTTTGACCACCAGTCGATCCGCTACTTGTTGGGTTGTGAGCAGGTCGTTCATGCAAACAAATCTCCCTTGGCTTTACCGGCGCGGCGGGTCTGATACGCGTTTTGTTGGTGGTGCTTGGCGTCGTAGGCTAAATGACAACGCTGGCCCGCCCGCTCCAGAATCGCCGCTCTGATCTGTTTCCAGTTTCGCGGGTAGCGGGCGCGGTTTTCGGGCTTCATCGGCATGATTATTCATGCCTCATCAGGGCTTCTATATCGCTGTCACTGAGTCCAGCGGCGCGGGCTTTTGCAATCGCTGCATTTCTCGCGGCTTTCGCCGCTTCCTTCCTTTCGATTTCGGCTTGTTCGGCAAGGTCGTCATCGCTCGGCCGTATGATGAGGATCGCCGCTATTTCGACGTACCATTTCCCTTCAATCTTGATCATTTGAAGCGGCATGACTCGGCAATCGTCGCCTTGAACATATCGCCCTTTTCCTAACCTGCTGGCGGTTATGGGCGATTCGCAGACCGCTATGGGGTATTCGTAGCCCCTTCCTTCAGTACCATCTGTATTGGTTATGGCTGCATAGAGTGTTCTTGATTCGCTTATCATCGTATTACCTTCCATAAGTCGCCGTCCTTTGGCGTGGGTGGTGGGGCTAGAGCGCCACAGGGCGGTCTATAAAATGCGATGCCATAAAGTCCAGTTCCTTTCTCCATTGAGGCGTTATGTCATTGCGCGTTAAAAGTTCGCTGCCTATCGCTTTAACGGCGCTCTCCATATAAGTCACCGTGTAAAAATCCATAAATTCGTGCGGCGCATACGGCGTCATTCGCACCGTCTCCGGCATGGTGTGATTCCAGATCATCCTTAACGTGTAAAACAGATGGCGCGTTTCCATTTCATGAGGATGATGAAAACTTCCGCTTTGGTCTCTCCATCTAAAATAGGACTTTCGCTTAGCGTTCTAAAAGGTCAATATTTTGATATAATTTGGACATGATAACCAAACAACGTTATGTCGAATACTTAATCAGTACTCCGATTAATTTTACCTGTACAAATCTAGCCGATCATATGGATACAATCAGTCACGATGCCATCAGCGACTATCTACGACGTGAAAAATACACGGCCCGCCATCTCTGGGAGTTAGCGGAATCTTTAATCA
>JAAUTD010000349.1 GCA_012031845.1 Synechococcaceae cyanobacterium SM1_2_3 | reverse complement strand
CTGTTTGACCAAGCGCCGGGTTGGCTATCTGGCGCTGGACAGCATTGGACTGATCCAGCGAAGTCAACGAGACGTTTTGCCGGATGGTGGATCAGGAGCGGAGTCAGTTGATGGGCCACGTCCTTTGCCGAGTGCATAATCAATATCGAACGCGGCGTGTTTCTGGCGCGTTATCGGGCGTTATTCAAGAGTCCGGCGGGACAAAACCTTGAATCGTTCATCCGGCGTGCGCACGGTCCAGCGTTTTACGCGCACCTGCAAGGCGCAAGGATCAGTGCGCCGCCGACGTGTTGGCAGGTCAGCAACAGATCTCTGCTGTTGCTGGCGGTCACCGATCTGACCGAGCGCAAACTGGTCGAAGAAAAGCTGAGGTTAGCGGCCACCGCCTTTGAAGTCAGCGCTGAATCAATCATGGTCACGGATGCTCGCGGCGCCATCAAAGCGGTGAATAGCGCCTTTACCCAAGTGATGGGTTACGAACCGAGGGACGTAATCGGTCAGAATCCGCGCATCCTCAAATCGGAGCGAATGCCGACAGAGTACTACGCCCAGTTGTGGCGCACCCTAATCGAGACCGGCTATTGGGAAGGCGAGATGTGGAATCGCCGCAAGAACGGCAAGGTCTACCAGGAGTGGCTGACCATCACCGCCGTGCGCGATTCGGAGGGTCAGACCCGCGAATATGTCGCTGTTTTCAGCGACATTACCCGCCGCAGACTCAGTACGGCAGAAATCCACTATCAGGCCCACTATGACAGCCTGACCCGCCTGCCCAACCGTAATCTGCTGCTGGAACGGCTGGGGCAGGCGATCCAGCAGAACGAGCATAATCCGCGAAAATTCGCGCTGTTGTTCATTAACCTGGATCGGTTCAAGAACATCAACGACACATGGGGTTATAGCGCCGGGGATCGTCTGTTGCAGGAAACGGCGCAGCGACTGCTCGGATGCGCAAGCGTCAGCGATACGGTCGCCCGCCAGGCTGGCGATGAGTTCGCCATCCTGCTATGGGATATACAACGGGGCATGGATGCCGCCGGGATGGCGGTCAAGATTCTCGGCGCGCTGACCCAACCCTTCGACCTCGATGGTCAGTTGGCGCACATTAGCGCCAGCATCGGCATCACCCTCTTTCCAGACGACGGCCAGGAGAGCGCGCAACTGTTCCGTAACGCGGATCTCGCCATGTATCGGGCCAAGGAGGCGGGACGCAACGCCTTCCAGTTCTTTGAACCGGTGATGACCGAAGCCGCCCAGACGCGCCGCGCTCTGGAAGCGGATTTCCGCCATGCCCTGGAGCGCCAGGACGAATTCACGCTCTTTCTGCAACCGATCATCGATCTACGCAATCATCGCGTCTACGGCTTCGAGGCGCTCTCCCGCTGGCGTCGGCGCGGCGAGGAACCCGTGCCGCCGGATCGCTTTATTCCGCTGGCGGAGGAAACCGGTCTGATCCACGAGTTCAGCCGCTGGATGTTGACCGAGGCCTGCCGCTGGCTGGCGGCATTGAAGGCCGAAGCGGCGCATCTGAACCTGGCCGTCAATCTGTCCAGTCGGCAAATCCCGGATCGCTTGTCTCTGGACTGGTTGAGCGCAACCTTGGAAAAACACCGGCTGACCCCGGACGATCTGACGCTGGAAATCACCGAAGGCGTACTGTTGGCGGATTCGCCCGCCACTCGCATCTGGCTGGCGGAAGCGCGCCAGCGCGGCTTCCGCATTTCTCTTGATGATTTCGGCACGGGTTACTCGTCACTGGCCTACCTCAAGAATTTCCCCCTGGACCGGATCAAGATTGACAAGTCTTTCGTGCGGGATATCGAAAGCCAAGCCCCGGATCAGGCTCTGGTCCGGGCGATTCTGGCGATGGCCGACGGATTAAACCTGGAGGTGGTCGCCGAAGGCATCGAAACCAGCAACCAGTTCTCTCTACTCCGGGAAATGGGTTGCTCCTACGGCCAGGGCTATGGCATTGCGCCACCGATGCCAGCCCAGAACACCATTGAATGGATTAGAAATTTCCCCAAAAGCTCAATCTCTATATAAGGTCCCTATGTGCGACGTGAAGTGGTCCCACTAATTGTTTCACTGGGAGGAATCCAAGATGAAACCTGCCGTTCCCTCGGCAGTAGCCTACCGCCCCATGCGGCCCTGGTAACGGGACGGTATGAAGCGGGCGGGACAACGTACCCCATCCCCGAAAGGGGTAAGCCTAATCCGTGAGGAAGAAGCGAATCTGCAAGCATGATGCGGAAGGGGGCCAGGCTGAAGGGTAAGGCTAACTCAGGTGAACGGCTGATAAATTTCGTAACCTATGACCAGCCAAAAATGCTGACAGGCTGGAGCCAAAAGGGCAAGTGGTTGGATAATTCATTATAGGATTGAATTACAGGGACACTAAACCACCGGAAGATAGGCAGAGCCTAACCCCCTCATGTTAGTGGGGTGGAACACGGTAAGCCCGACCCTCTTGCCCGCAAAGGCAGGCCGACCGTAAGGAAGGCTGATAGAAGGCGGGTAGAGGAAAGTGGAGAAAGCGAAAGCCGCCTCGTAATGAAGTGGATAGGGATTGAACCATAAGGTGACATCATCCCAACCGGTAACGGTGCAGACTTCCGCTAGGTCTTACGTCACGAGAACGTCGGCAGAATCTCCTTAAAGGAGGGAAAGCAAATGAACGCCTTTCTGGTGTGTGCGCCCTCTGGCTTAGGCTCGGCGACTGCAAACCCGTATCGTGAAGGCATCCAGATAAGGAGTGTCGGCTCCTGTGAAAAGGGGCTTTGTGGAGGCTTGAGCCGGATGAAGGGAAACTTTCAAGTCCGGTTCTTAGGGGAGGCAGTGGCAGCAATGCCGCTGCCTTACCCGACAATAAGCAGGACTTTCGCTCCATCCGTTCGCCCTGACGCTTCGGCACGCTCAGCGGTCGAAGGGCATTAATCGGTAAAAAAACGGGGTTCGACAGGGCTTCACCCCGAACGGTTTTTGAACCCGAAGCGAAAGTCCTGATAAGGAATGGTATTAGCCGCCAAACCGCTGTTAAGAGGAAACCATCATGATCGCGCTCACTGTAAATCAGCAGAAATACGAAGTTGACGCGCCGCCCGATACCCCGCTGTTGTGGGTGCTGCGCGATAACCTGGGCCTCACTGGAACCAAGTACGGTTGTGGCATCGCCGTCTGCGGCGCTTGCACCGTTCTGGTCAATGGCAACCCAATGCGTTCCTGTGTGTTGCCCATTTCAGCGGTCGCCGGGAGTCAGATCACCACGATTGAGGCCACAGAACAGCCCGCCGTCCAAGCTCTGCAACAGGCGTGGGTCAAACAGGAAGTTTCCCAGTGCGGGTATTGCCAGTCGGGCCAGATCATGAGCGCAGCGGCCTTGCTCGCCAGCAAGCCGCAACCGACCGACGCCGACATTGACGCGGCGCTATCCGGCAATCTGTGCCGCTGTGCGACTTACACCCGGATTCGCGCCGCCATTCACGATGCCGCCAAAACGGCGAGGGCCTGAGCCATGAACGCGATTGAAAATCCCGCCCGCCGCACCTTTTTGATCGCCAGCGCCGCGCTCGGCGCAGGCTTGACCCTGGGCTTTTATCTGCCCGCCCGCGCCGCCAAGGTCGCCGCCAGCGATGCCGCCGCATTCGCGCCGAACGCCTTTTGCGCATCGCGCCGGACAACACCATTACCGTTCTCGTAAAACATCTGGAAATGGGTCAGGGCGTGTACACCGGCCTGCCGATGCTGGTGGCCGAAGAACTGGAGGTCGCCTGGGAACAGATTCAGGTTGAGTCCGCGCCCGCTAACGCCAAGCTGTATGGCAATCTGTCCTGGGGCGGAACCGCGCAAGGCACCGGCGGCAGCAGCAGCCTGACCAATTCCTGGGATCAGTTGCGGCAGGCCGGAGCCACGGCGCGGGAAATGCTGATCGCCGCCGCCGCTGCCGAGTGGAAGGTGAATCCCAGTACGCTCAAAGCCGAAAAACGGCCAGGTCATTCATGCCGAGACCGGGCAAAAGGCCAGTTACGGCCAACTGGCGAGCAAAGCCGCCGCAATCACCGACTG